>CAIVOR010000001.1 GCA_903907615.1 uncultured Microbacteriaceae bacterium
GCGGCCAGCTACACGGCCATCGGAATCGCGGGTCTCATGCTCATTGCCGCGGTTCTGCTCATTGCCACCACGATTCGACTCTCCGCTTTCTCGCGTCGACGCGAGTTGGGCATCATGCGCCTTGTGGGTGCGTCTAACGGCTTCATCCAAACACCGTTCATCCTGGAGGGTGTGATCGCCGCGTTCATCGGATCGGTGCTCGCGGCTGGCGCAATCGTGGGAATCGTGCAGTTTTTCGTGCGCGGGTACCTGGCCGTCAATGTTCCTCTCACCTCGTTTGTCGGACTGGGCGATGCCTTCGTTGTGGCACCCATCCTGATCGTGGTGGGCTGCATCCTCGCCGCCCTGTCGGCCAACTTCGCGATTACCCGCTACCTCAAGATTTAGTCGGCCGTGTCAAACAATCGCGCGCGCGGTATTCCTACCGAGATGAGTCGTCGGGCCGAGGCCCGGTGGCCGGCCTTCGCGTCGCTCGTCGTGATGATGGTTCTCTATAGCCTCACGCCCGGCGAGTATGTTCCGCGGCTCGTGCTGATTGGCATTGCGGTTCTGATGTTCATTCCGCTGGTTGTGCTCAATCCGCATCGGCTCAGCCGCCAGACGTCCTGGTCACGGTGGCTCTCGATCCTGCTTGCGGTGCTGCTCGTCTTGGGCAATCTCGTCGACATGGGTTCGCTCATCGTCGAACTGGTCAGCGGATCCACTGGTGGTTACCGCATCCTGCTCACGGCCCTGCAGGTGTGGGCAGCGAGCATCGTGGGTTTCGCGTTCGTCTACTGGGAGATGGATCGCGGCGGGCCCGTGAGCCGCGGAACCCAGCCGCGCAGCATGCTCGGGCGTCCCGATTTCAAGTTCGTGCAGGATGACGACGGCGACTCGGTGGCCGAGGTCAAGGCGCAGTCGTCGGAGTTTGCCGATTGGCGTCCCGGCTTCATCGATTACCTCTACATGTCTCTGACAAACATGACGGCATTCTCGCCCACCGACACGATGCCCCTGTCGGCGCGCGCCAAGATTCTGATGGGAATTCAATCCCTCTGCGGATTCATCCTCTTGGCGCTCGTGATCGCGCGCTCGGTCAACATCCTCGCGTAGGAGCCGCATCGCCGGTTGAGTGGTCGCGTCGCGACCAATCGAAACCATCCCGATGGGCGTGATAATCTGGCTAGGTAACTTAGCCAGATAGGACGCCGCATGAAACCGGTCAATATGCTCGACGCCAAGAACTCACTGTCGCGCCTTGTTGCCGCCGCCGTGGACGGCGAGGACGTCGTGATTGCTAATCGCGGCAAGCCCGCGGTTCGCCTCATCCCGGTTGAGACAGCGACGACAAACTCCGGTTCCGCCCTTTCGACGTGGCTGACGCAGAACCCGGCACCTCGTGCGAGCGCCCGCTCGGTGCACGACATCGAGGCGCAGTTGCAAGAGAACCGCGACGCTTGGTCATGATTTACCTCGACTCGGGAGTGCTCATCTATTCCACCGAGCTCGATGGTGACGTGGGGAATGCGGTTCGTCAGCGTCTCGCCGACGCGGCAGATCAATTGTTTTGCATCTCGCCTCTCGTCGTCATGGAGTGCCTCGTCAAGCCTTTGCGCGATAAGGACTACCGACTTCACGATCACTACCAACACCTGTTTGGACAGCTTGATCGCGTCGCGTTGGGAGAGGATGTCTTTGTTCGTGCGGCGCAGCTTCGCGCTGATTCGGGTACGGGCATTCCAGACGCCCTTCATGTTGCGGCGGCGCAGCGCCACGATTGCAGCGAGATGTGGACGACGGATGCCCGCCTCGCGAAGCAGTATCCGGGATTTGCGCGAAACGTTCTGGTCTGAGGCCCGGCCGTAGACTGGTGCTTTGAGCGCAGGCTCGGCAGGGGAACAACGGGAGGTGATGCACCATGCCAAAGGAACGCGGCGAAAAAGTGGTGGCCACCAACCGTAAGGCGCGCCACGACTACCTCATTGAAGACACCTTTGAGGCGGGCATGGTGCTGAGCGGCACCGAGGTCAAGTCGCTCCGCGCGGGCAGGGCATCCCTCGTTGATGGCTACGCCTTCGTGGAAAACGGTGAGTGCTGGCTCGACGCCGTTCACATTCCCGAGTACACGCAGGGCACCTGGAACAACCACTCGCCCCGGCGCAAGCGCAAACTCCTCATGCACAAGCAGGAGATTGTGAAGCTGGGCCA
>CAIVOR010000002.1 GCA_903907615.1 uncultured Microbacteriaceae bacterium
CCCGCGCCGGCAATGGGTGCCAGCACGTCGGAGGCGAATTCTGCAAGCGACACGGTGCCGCCAGCCTGACGCCACTGAGCGATAAGAGCGCCAATATCAACGTTTGCAGCTCCGGGATTGATTGCCGAGATTGCATTCAGAAGTCCAAGCGTCTGCTCAACGTCGAGTTCTTCACCGCCGGCGTGGCGGGCAAAGCGGTGCGCTTTGAGGAGCTGTTCGGGCGAGCAGCCGATGAGAGACCGCCCGTGAATGTGAGTCACCACGCCGTTGTCGCGATACAGGCTTCCTACAACGGGAATGATTCGCTCAGCGACAGAGAGGCTGTTGTGGTGGCTAGCGGGCGACGCCGTCGACATGAATCTCCTCGTAGTGACTGTGACACTCAAAACGCGCTGCACAGGGGTGTCGTACAGCGCTTCTCAAGAATATGGGAAACGCGTGGGGCACAGGTGATTCACGACCCACTCCCCTAGACTCAGCCCAAGAGCCAGCGCGGCTCATGAGAGGTGATGTGATCACCATGGCAAATAAAGACACCAAGCGCCCCAATGGCAAGACGGCAGCAGCAAAAACTCTGAAGGAGAAGCGCGCCGACAAGAAAGACAAGGCCGATGCAAAGGCCAAGTACAAAGAGGTATAAACCTCAGTTTTCATAAAAAAACTCCCCGGCCACGGCCGGGGAGTTTTTTCGCTTACTGGATTAAGGCAGGATGACCGTGTCAACAACGTGAATCACGCCGTTGTCGCAGACGAGGTCTGCCGTGACAACCTTGGCGCCGCCAACAGTGACACCGTCGGTTGCGTCAATGACGAGATCTCCGCCGTCAAGGGGCGTGGCCTTCGTGAGCTTGGCAGCGTCGGCAGCCATAACGGTGCCCGACACCACGTGGTGCTTGAGGATCGTGGTGAGCGCCGGGATGTCCTTGAGGAGTCCCTCGACGGTTCCCGCGGGAAGCTTGGCGAACGCCTCATCGGTGGGGGCAAAAACGGTGAAGGGGCCAGGACCCGAAAGGGTTTCGGCGAGGTTTGCAGCGGTTACTGCGGCGACGAGCGTGGTGAAATTTCCGGCCGCTACTGCGGTTTCTACGATGTTCGTCAAGTAAGTGACTTCCCTCTTTTTTAATTGTAAAACACGAAACCCACCGATTGGTGGGCGCGGTCTGACTATATGTGCGCCACCTGTGTGTTTGCCTGTTCGATCTGCCTGGGCATCCACCTGCGAGTCTTTCTGCGCTAGTCTTGAGTTACGTGCTTAGTCATCGGCTCAACGAATGTGTCGAAATCTTGACGGGCGCACGTCGGAAGTCTCTTCCCTCACCGGTTCACATCGGTTGACATTTTTCTTGCGGCGAACGGATGTGCCGCCTCTGGCACCTTCGCCATCATCTCGCTGTGTGCGCCTTTGCGCGTGCAACGAGAACACAACCTAAGGAATAACCCTGTTGTCTCTCAATCCCTTTGGTGCGCTCGGCGTGCCAGCCCCGCTCGTTTCGGTTCTCGAAGCAGCGGGCATTGATACCCCCTTCCCCATTCAGGTCGACACCCTGCCCGATACGCTCGCAGGCCGAGACGTGCTCGGTCGCGGCAAGACCGGCTCGGGCAAGACGCTTGCGTTCAGCATCCCCATGGCCGCGCGGTTGGGAACTACGCTCGCGGGCGGTCAGCGCCGTCCCGGCCGTCCCCTCGGTCTGATCCTCGCGCCGACGCGCGAACTCGCAACTCAGATTGATGCTGCACTCAAGCCGCTCGCGGCCGCGTACCGACTCAAGACCACCGTGATCTTTGGTGGCATCTCACAGAACCGCCAGGTGGCCGCGCTCAAGGAGGGCGTCGACATTGTCGTTGCGACTCCGGGGCGCCTCGAGGACCTCATGGGTCAGGGCTTCTTGCATCTCGATGCCATTGAAATCACCGTGCTCGACGAGGCCGACCACATGGCCGACCTCGGGTTTCTTCCCGTGGTCACCCGCATTCTGAACGCCACGCCGCAGGGCGGACAGCGCCTGCTGTTTAGCGCCACGCTCGATAACGGCGTGGACAAGCTGGTCAAGCGCTTCCTCCAGAACGAGGTGATGCACTCCGTTGACGAGGCTAACTCCCCCGTTGCCGCCATGACGCATCACGTCTTCGAAACGCCCACCGCTGAATCGAAGAAGCAGCTGGTTCAGGCTCTCGCTTCGGGTAGCGGACGTCGCATCCTCTTTATGCGCACCAAGCACCACGCCAAGAAACTGGCGCAGGCGCTCACCGCGGCGGGCATCCCTGCGGTTGACCTGCACGGCAACCTGTCGCAGCCCGCTCGTGACCGCAACCTCGCGGCGTTCTCGTCAGGTGCAGTCAAGGTGCTCGTGGCCACCGACGTGGCGGCGCGTGGCGTGCACGTGGACGACATCGAACTTGTGATTCACGTTGATCCGCCCATGGAACACAAGGCCTACCTGCACCGCTCGGGCCGCACGGCTCGGGCCGGGAGCGACGGCGACGTGGTGACCATCTGCTTGCCCACTCAGAAGAAGGATTTGGCCGCACTGCTCAAGAAGGCCGCCATCACGGTCACACCCGCGCAGGTAACGTCCTCTTCCCCCGAGGTCGTCGCGCTGATCGGCGACGTGGCTGAGTTCGTCAAGCCCGCACCTCGCGCCGCTGCACCGCAACGCACGGGAACATCGACCGGAGCCAACGCGCAGCGCAAGCGCTCGGCCCGCTCTGGTGGTTCACACTCCGGAGGCGCAAGCTCGGGCGGAGGTCGTTCCGGTGGTGCCCGCTCAGGCGGCGCACGCTCCGACAGCCCCCGCGCTGACCGCCCCCGCTCCGGCAGCGATCGCACCGCGCACGACCGGTCACGTCATGCCGGCTCGGGCAACGAAC
>CAIVOR010000003.1 GCA_903907615.1 uncultured Microbacteriaceae bacterium
GTTGGCTCTGGGCTTCGACGCCGTGTGCACGGGCCACTATGCCATTGTGCGCACCACCGGCTCCGGCCAGCGCGAACTGCACCGCGCGAGCGCCTGGGCCAAGGACCAGTCGTACGTGCTGGGCGTGCTCACCTCAGACCAACTGGCACACGTCATGTTCCCGCTGGGCGACACGCCATCCAAGGCGGATGTTCGCGCCGAGGCCGAGCGCCGCGGACTGTCGGTCGCGCAAAAGCCAGACAGCCACGACATCTGCTTCATTCCCGATGGTGATACGCGCGGCTGGCTCGAGGAACGCTTGGGCGCCCACGAGGGCCCCATTGTCGACACCACCGGTGCCGAGTTGGGAACGCACGCCGGTGCCGCCGGATTCACCGTGGGCCAGCGCAAGGGGCTCGACATCTCGCGCCCGGCGGCCGACGGTCGTCCGCGCTTCGTCTTGGAGGTGCGTCCCGCCACCAACACGGTCATCGTTGGCCCCAAGGAAGCCCTCGACCTCGCCGAGATTGCCGGCAACGTGTTCTCGTGGTGTGGCGAGGAGCCCGCGGACATCGATTCGGGCATCGACGTTCACGTGCAGATTCGGGCACACTCCGATCCGGTTCTCGCGACGGCGGTGCGCGTCACCACCGACGCCGGCATAACCGAAATTGTCGTTCGCCCCGATAAACCGCTCAATGCCGTCTCGCCCGGGCAGACGGCCGTCCTCTATGCCGACACGCGCGTCCTGGGGCAGTTCACCATTGCCCGCACGACGCCCGTCGCCATTTCAATTCCCGACGCTGCGCTGGTTGAGTAGTCGCGCAGCGACGTATCGAAACCCCGAACGAAGAACCTCATGACCACATTCGATGCCGCCCTCGCGGAATCACAGGCGCTGACCGAACGCATCGAGCAGGCCCGGCTGGCCTACTACGAGCGCAACGAGAGCGTGATTTCCGACGCCGACTACGACGTACTCATGCGACGCCTCGAAGAACTTGAGGCGACCTTCCCGCAATTGCAGGGGCAAGACTCACCCACGCTCTCGGTGGGCGGTCGCGTCGCGTCCACTTTCGACCCGGTGACGCACGCCGAGCGCATGATGAGCCTCGACAACGTTTTCGACGAAGAGCAGTTCGCCGCCTGGTATGACCGCGTGGTCAAGGATGCGGCCACGTCGCCACGACTGCTGTGTGAGCTCAAGATTGATGGCCTCGCCATCTCACTCACGTACGTCAACGGCACTCTCACTCAGGCCGCAACGCGCGGCGACGGCGTTGTGGGCGAGGACGTCACGGCGAACGTCAAGACCATCGCGGGCATCCCGCATCGGTTGTCGGGCGCGGGCTGGCCGGCCCTGGTGGAGGTGCGCGGCGAGATTTTCTTCCCGATTGAGGCTTTTCACCAGATCAATGAGCAGTTGGCCGAGGCCGACGAGAAGGTGTTTGCCAATCCTCGTAACGCCGCATCAGGTTCGCTGCGTCAGAAGGATGCCACCAAGACCGCTGGCCGCCCCCTGCGCATGCTTGTGCACGGCATCGGCGCGTGGGCGGATGTGCCGGTGGCCACGCAATCCGACGTTTACGGACTGCTTGCCGGTTGGGGACTGCCCGTCTCCACGCACTTCCGCGTGGTCGACGCGGCCGAAGGCGCCATCGCGTTCATCCGTCAGATGGGCGCGGCCCGCGACTCGGTGGAGCACGAGATCGACGGCATCGTGGTCAAGGTCGACGACCTAGCCGTGCAGCGCGAACTGGGATCGACCTCGCGGGCACCGCGCTGGGCCATCGCCTTTAAGTATCCGCCCGAGCAGGTCAACACCAAGCTCGTTGATATTCGGGTGAGCGTGGGACGCACGGGTCGCGCCACGCCCTATGCGGTTGTCGAGCCCGTCAAGGTCGCCGGCTCCACGGTGGAGTTCGCCACCCTGCACAATCAAGACGTGGTGCGCGCCAAGGGCGTGCTCATCGGCGACACCATCGTTATTCGCAAGGCGGGCGACGTGATTCCCGAAGTTCTTGGCCCGGTGCTGGAATTGCGCGACGGCACCGAGCGCGCGTTTGTGATGCCCACCGGGTGCCCCGAGTGCGGGGCCACCTTGGCTCCCGCGAGCGAGGGCGACGTCGATTTGCGATGCCCCAACGCACGTAGCTGCCCGGCCCAGGTGCGTGGCCGCGTGGAGCACATCGGTAGTCGGGGCGGGCTCGACATCGAGGGCTTGGGGGAAGTGGCCGCGGGCGCACTCACCAATCACGTCGACGGCGAGACGCCTCCGCTCGAAACCGAGGCGGGTCTCTTCGGTGTGACCATCGACGACCTGCTCGGTAACGCCTACTTCCGCAACGCCGACGGGGGTGCCTCCAAGAATGCCCTCGAACTGCTCGCCAACCTTGAGCTCGCTAAGACCAAGCCTCTGTGGCGTCTCTTGGTCTCGCTCAACATTCGACACGTGGGTCCCGTGGCCGCTCGGGCCCTCGCCGACTACTTCGGTTCACTCGATGCCATCCGCGCCGCGAGCACCGACGAACTTGCCGCGGTTGACGGAGTCGGCGCCATCATTGCCGAGTCGTTGAATGGTTGGTTCGACATCGACTGGCACCGCGACATCGTTGACGCCTGGACGCGCGATGGAGTTCAGTGGAGCACGCCCGGCCATGCGGGGCCGGGAGCCCGCTCGCAGGTCGACGGTCCGTGCTCGGGGCTGATCATCGTGGCCACCGGCTCACTCGAGGGATACACGCGCGAGGGGGCCGAGGAAGCCATCATCGCCGCGGGCGCCAAACCGTCGTCGAGTGTGTCGAAAAAGACCGACTTTGTGGCCGCCGGACCGGGCGCCGGATCAAAACTCGCGAAAGCCGAAGAGTTGGGCATCCCCGTTCTCGACGCGGCCGGGTTTACCCGCCTGCTCGCCGGTGGCCCCGGCGCCGTCTAGGGCATCGAGCGCATCATGACCGAATTCATCTATTACACGTCGTCGTCACTCAACGGCTACATCGCCGATGCCCACAACTCGCTCGAGTGGCTGTTTGCCGTGGATGCGTCCGAGGGAAGTCCTGATACGGCGGCATTCATCGAATCGGTGGGTGTTCAGGTGATGGGGTCCACCACGTACGAGTGGCTGCTGCACAGTGAGGGGCTCTTGGACGTCCCCCAGAAGTGGCAACGCTTCTTTGGCTCGCTCAATACGTGTGTGCTCACCTCACGGCAGTTGCCCACCCCCGAGGGTGCCCACATCACATTCTTCACGGGGACAGTCGCCGAGCACGTGACCCAGATCGAGACGCTCGCCGGTGATCGAAACGTGTGGGTGGTTGGCGGGGGAGACGTCGCCGCACAGTTCCTGGAAGCTGGACGGCTCAATCGCATCGAAGTGACCTTCGCCCCCGTCGCGCTCGCCGGAGGCGCACCCCTGCTTCCGCGCTTTGTTTCTGCCGGGCGACTCACACTTGAGGCCGTGCACAAAGAGGGGCCCTTCGCTCGGTTGACCTATCGGGTCGTCGCGCGACCGTGAATCGACGACCCGTCTTACTGGGCAGCCCGCCCTCGGTAGGCTAGAGGGGCTATGTCAGACATCTCCGAAGACCGCGTTCGTCACCTCGCCGGGCTTGCCCGCATCGACCTGACCAACGACGAAGTCACGCACCTCACGGCCGAACTCAGCAAGATTGTCGATGTGGTGGCCACGGTTTCTGCCGCCGCCACCGACGACATCCCGGCCACCAGCCACCCCATCCCGCTCACCAACGTGTATCGCGACGATGTGGTCACCGATGACGTGCTGACCACCGAGCAGGCGCTTTCCGGAGCGCCCGAGCACGACGGGTCGCGTTTCAAGGTGTCGGCCATTCTGGGCGAGGAGCAGTAGTGACCGACCTCACGCGCCACACCGCTGCCGAGCTGGCCGCCCAGCTTGCCGACGGCACCACCACGAGTGTTGCCGTCACTCAGGCCCACCTCGACCGCATCGCCGCCGTCGACGGCACGATTCACGCGTTTCTGCACGTCAACCCCGAACTGTCGCTCGCCGCAGCGGCTGCGAGCGATGCCCGTCGCGCTTCCGGTAAGCCGCTGAGCGACCTCGACGGCGTGCCACTGGCCATCAAGGACGTGCTCGTCACCACCGACATGCCCTCGACCTCGGGTTCCAAAATTCTCGAAGGCTGGATGAGCCCGTACGACGCCACCGTGGTCACCCGCGCCCGCGAGGCCGGACTCGTTCCCCTGGGCAAGACCAACATGGACGAATTCGCCATGGGCTCGTCCACCGAACACTCTGCCTACGGACCCACGCGCAACCCCTGGGACACCGATCGCATTCCCGGCGGTTCGGGCGGTGGTTCGGCCGCTGCCGTGGCCGCGTTCGAGGCCCCCTTTGCTCTCGGCAGTGACACCGGCGGATCCATTCGCCAGCCCGCGCACATCACCGGCACTGTGGGCATGAAGCCGACATACGGTTCGGTCAGTCGCTACGGCGCCATCGCGTTGGCCTCCAGCCTCGACCAGGTCGGCCCGTGTTCGCGCACCGTGCTCGATGCGGCTCTGCTGCACGACGTGATCGGCGGATACGACCGTCACGATTCGACGTCGCTGAAAGACGCGTGGCCGTCGTTCGCCGAAGCCGCGCGCTCAGGTGCGCAGCCCGGCTCCCTCAAGGGCCTCAAGGTCGGTGTGGTGAGCCAGTACGCCGGTGAGGCGTTCCAGACCGGCGTCATGACGCGATTCCGCGAATCCCTCGAGATGTTGGCTGCCGCCGGTGCCGAGATTGTTGACGTGAGCCTGCCCAGCGTTGAGCACGCCGTGGCCGCCTACTATCTGATTCTTCCGGCCGAGGCATCCAGTAACCTCGCCAAGTTCGACTCCGTGCGATTTGGCATGCGCGCCACGATCGCGGGTGGCGGAACGGTCGAGCAGGTCATGTCGGCCACGCGCGAAGCCGGATTCGGCCCCGAGGTCAAGCGCCGCATCATCCTCGGTACCTACGCGCTGTCGGCGGGTTACTACGACGCCTACTACGGCAGTGCGCAGAAGGTGCGCACACTCATTCAGCGCGACTTCGATCAGGCATTTGCATCGGTTGACGTTCTCGCCACTCCCACGGCTCCCACGACCGCGTGGAAGCTCGGCGAGAAGCTCGACGATCCGCTGGCCATGTACGCGCAAGACATCGCCACGATTCCGGCCAACCTTGCCGGCATCCCCGGCATCAGCATCCCCTCGGGAATTGCCCCCGAGGACGGGTTGCCCGTGGGCATCCAGTTCTTGGCTCCCGCGCGTCACGACGCCAAGCTGTATTCGGTAGCCGCCGGACTTGAGGCTCTTCTGCACGCGCAGTGGGGCGGTCCGCTCACCTCGCAAGCACCTGATTTCGATACGGCTGTGCCTACTCAATCAGCGCGATCGGTGTCGCCTACTCAATCAACGCGAGGGGGTGCCTGATGGCTAAGGCAAAACTGATGGACTTCGACAAGGCGCTCGAGCTCTTCGAGCCCGTGCTCGGTTTCGAGGTGCACGTCGAGCTCAACACCACGACCAAAATGTTCTCGTCGGCACCCAACGAATTTGGTGGGGAACCAAACTCCAACGTCACGCCCGTGTGCCTCGGCCTGCCCGGGTCCTTGCCCGTGGTCAACGAGCAGGCCGTGCGCTACTCGATTAGCCTGGGCCTCGCGCTCGGTTGCTCCATCGCCCCCTCGTCGCGGTTCGCGCGCAAGAACTACTTCTACCCCGACCTGGCCAAGAACTATCAGATCTCGCAGTTTGACGAACCCATCGCTTTTGAGGGCAAGGTCGACGTTGAGTTGTCCGACGGGCGCATCGTCTCCGTCGACATCGAGCGTGCCCACATGGAAGAAGACGCCGGCAAGTTGACCCATGTGGGTGGGGCCACCGGCCGCATCCAGGGCGCCGAATACTCGCTGGTCGACTACAACCGGGCCGGTGTTCCGCTCGTTGAAATTGTGACCAAGGTCATTTACGGCGCCGAGGCAGACGCTCCCGAACTTGCCAAGGCGTACGTGGCCACCATCCGTGACATCGTGGTGGCACTTGGCATTTCGGATGCCCGCATGGAGCGCGGCAATCTTCGCTGTGACGCCAACGTGTCGTTGCGTCCCCGCGGCCAAGAGAAGCTGGGCACGCGCACGGAGACCAAAAACGTCAACTCCCTGCGATCGGTGGAGCGGGCCGTGCGCTATGAGATTCAGCGCCAAGCGCAGATTCTCAGTGAGGGTGGCACCATCGTCCAGGAGACCCGGCACTGGCACGAAGACACCGGAGCCACGTCGGCCGGTCGCCCCAAGTCGGATGCCGACGACTACCGTTACTTCCCCGAGCCGGACCTACTTCCGGTCGAACCGTCGGTCGAGCTCATCGAAGAACTGCGCGCCGCACTGCCTGAGCAGCCGGCCGAGCGCAAACGCCGGCTCAAGGCTGAATGGGGCTTTTCCGACCTGGAATTCCAGGATGTCGTGAACTCCGGCTTACTCAGCGAGCTCGTGGCCACGGTGTCGGCGGGCGCCTCACCTCAGGCCGCCCGCAAGTGGTGGACGGGCGAGATTGCGCGCATTGCCAACGCGGCCGACCGCGAGCCCACCGAGCTCATCACGGGTGCTCAGGTAGCCGAAGTGCAACTGCTCGTCGACGAGGGTGTGCTCAACGACCGCATGGCTCGCCAAGTTCTTGAGGCCGTCATCGCCGGCGAGGGATCTGCTCGCGAGATTGTCGACGCGAAGGGCCTTGCGGTTGTGAGCGACGATGGCGCTCTCATCGCGGCCATCGACACAGCACTTGCTGCTCAGCCCGATGTGCTCGAAAAGATTCGCGAGGGCAAGGTTCAGGCTGCCGGCGCGGTGATCGGTGCCGTCATGCAGGCCATGCAGGGCAAAGCCGACGCCGCTCGAGTGCGCGAACTCGTGCTCGAGAGGGCTCAGGCGTAGCCCCCGCTAACTTGCACTCGCCCACGCGAATGCCATACTAAAAACACCACCACAACAGAAAGTCGGACCATGCGCGTACTCATCTTCGTTATCAGCATGATTCTTTTCCTTGCCAGCTGGTACGTCATGGCTCAGGCATTCAATGTGCCCGGTTACGAGGGCTGGATCTTCGCCGGTGGCATCATCCTTTTCACCCTGTCGATCATGATTCCGTTCATGGCTCGCGGGCGTCGTCGCTCATAACTCCGGCTTCACAGACGACGAAACCCGGATCAAAGGCGATTCGGGTTTTCGTTTATCTCCCGTGAGCTCGCCGACTCAGACCCCAATGCCACCGGTAGTCTCGGGATGATGTTGACTCACGACCACCCCTTTCTGCACCTCGCGCGGAGTGCCGAGCGCGAGCCCGGCGCGGTGGCCATCAGCACGGTCGATGTCGACATGTCGTACGCCGAGTTGCTCGACACCTCGCTGCGATTTGCGGCACTTCTGCGCGAGCGCGGCGTTGTGCCGGGTGACGTGGTGGGCGTGCGCGCACCCGCACTCGTTGAGCTGTCACTCGCGTTCGCCATCTTCCACGAAGCGGCGGTGGGTACGAACGTTCCTCTCGGTTATCTTGAGTCCGGTGGCACTGCTATCGATTGGGTAGTTGCCGTCGCACCGCTCGAGTCATTCCCTGCCGACCGGCAGATCATTCTCGACACGGAGACGATGCAACGCGTTGCTACCCTGTCGCTCGGCAACGAGATGATTCCCTATCCGCCCGATGACGCCGTGTGTCGCCTCCCGTTCTCGAGCGGCACCACCGGCAGGCCCAAGCCCGTGCCCCTCACCGTCGACACGCTCGTCGACCGCTGCATCGATCGCCGTGAACAGTGGATGCCCGCTCAGCCGTATTTCTGCCACCTCGGCCTCTCCACCGGACTGACCTTCATGACGTTCTATGCCCATGTCATCCTGGGAGAGACGTATATTTCCCCCGGCGAGGGCGCGCAGGTGCTGGAACAGTTGCGGCGACACAACGTTGCGTGCCTGATGGCGTCGCCGCACCAATTGAGCGTTCTGCTCACTTCCGTGCGAGCATCCACTGCGACATTCCCCGCCCTCAAAACGATCATGTCGGCGGGCGCCGCGTTGCCCGACTTCCTCGGCCAGCAATTGATGCGGCGGTTTGACGCCGACCTGGTGGTCACCTACGCCAGCACGGAGGCTGGATCAACGGCCATTCGCCTGGGTGCGGATTCGACAGACGGCAGTGCGGGCACGGTGATTAACGGTGTTGAGGTGGCCGCGTTTGATGAGGCGGGTGGACGTCTGCCCGATGGCGCGCAGGGGCTGATTGGTGTGCGCCGTGCGCGTCAGCCCCGGTCGTATCTCAACGAACCCGAAGCCACCGCCCGCGCTTTTCGCGAGGGCTACTTCTTCTCCGGCGATCTGGGGCGCGTTGTCGGCGACCAGCTTTACCTAGCTGGACGCCAGTCTGAGATTATCAACGCTGCCGGCATCAAGGTCGATCCGACCAGAGTCGAAGCGGCCGCCTATGAGTGGGACGGTGTGCAGGAGTCCGCGGCCTTCGGGTTCTTCGATTCGCGTGGGCTCGAGGTCATCGCACTGGTCTTCGTCTCTGACGCATCGGTCGCCGTGAACGACCTGATGAGCCACCTGCGCTCGCGTCTGGGCGAGTCAACGCCGACGCGCGTTGCCCGCGTCGACGATATTCCGCGCAATCACATGGGCAAGGTCAATCGCGACGAGCTCGCTCGGCTCTTCTCGTCTCGTGTCGATATTCCGTGAACATTGCAGCACCTCACCTCAGTCACTAATGCCGGTTTGGACGCGTGTAGACTATGATTACACGACATAGTTTTCTTTCAAGGAGTTCTCCCGTGACAACATCTCGCGCAACGAAAATCTTTGCCTTTTCTGCCGGAGCCGGCGTTCTTGCCGCACCTTTGGCCTTCGGATCGACCGCAGCATTTGCTGCCACCGATTGCGGCAGTGGCACCGAGGTTTCCGCGGGAATCTGTGAGCAGGCGTTCACCACCGCAGGAGACAGCACTTTTACTGCCCCCGCGGGTGTAACCAAGGTTTCCGCCGTCATTGTTGGCGCCGGTGGCGGAGCAGCAAGCTATGACAGCGAGGGCGCTTATGGCGGCGGCGGCGGCGAGGTAGTGTTCGTTGATTCCGTCGACGCGTCGAGTGCCGTTGCGGTGACCGTGGGCGCCGGAGGTGAGAGTTGGGATTCTGCGGGAGCGGATGCCGCACAAGACGGCGGCCAGAGTGCTTTCGGCTCCAGCAGTGCAGCCGGTGGTTTCGGGGCAAATTTTGGCGGCGGTGGAACGAGCGGTAGTGACTACGACGGCTCCAGCATCCTCGGGAATTTGGGTGCTGGAGGTGGTGCTGGTGGCACGACGACCGATTGCGTTTCTGGTGCTGGACTGACCGCATCGGATGTGGCTGCGGGGTCATCCCTTTTCCCGGCAACGAGCGGCGAGGCCATGTTCGGCGCTGGCGGTAGTTGTGAAGACGTTACTCCCCTTTCATTTACAGGAACGGCTGGCTCGGGCGGCAGCGTGTCCGGCAATCTCGGCGCTGCGGATGCCTTTGCCGGCGAAGACGGTGCGGTGATTGTGCGCTGGGCTGTTTCGCTTCCGGACACCGGTGTGAACATTCAGCCGTGGATGATTGGTGCCGGAGTTGCCACAGTGGCAGCCGGAGCCCTCTTCGCCTCGGGCGTTCTCCGCACGCGCCGTCAAGGACGTCACTCAGCCTAAGGGCGCTGGTTCACTCGGGCAGGACGCGGACGTGACGTCAGGCGTCGACCGCGACTATTGGGCGGGGGAGCATCCTCGACCCATGTCACCGGACGCGGCTGATGTCGCGATCTATTCTGAACTCTTGGATCGTCCGGAGTTGGGCAGGGATTCTTCGGTGCTCTTATTGGGCAATACGCCGGCACTTTTTGACCTGTGCACGTCCGCCCTGGACATCGACCCCTTTATCGACGACCCGCGCGTGACGCTCGGCGACTGGCGCGACAACACCACGACATACGACGCCATGGTGGGCGACGGCGTCTTCAACATGGACGAGGCCCTGGCTCACGACATTGTCAACATGGCGTCGCGCTATTCGCGTCGGCTGGTCGTGCGCAGTTTCACCCGAAAGCTCCCGCCCATGCGCATCGCTTCGTTCTTTCCGGCGCCGGGTGACTTCCGCATCGTTCCCGAAGTCGTTCGGCCATTCGACGAGGGCTACGCCTTTTATCGCTGGGACTTTCGCACGGAATCGTGAGTCATCCGCGGTCGAGCCCTACTGCGCGGTGTAACCGCCGTCGACGAGGTAGTAGGCACCCGTGAGGAAGCTCGCGCGGTCCGAGAGCAGGAAGCACACCAGGGCTGAGACCTCTTCGGGCTCGCCGAGGCGGCCCATGGGGTGGCTTGCTGCCAGAACGGGCAGGGCCTCGTCGGGGAGATTGTTGAGCAGGGGGGTCTTGATGAAGGCCGGTCCGACAGCGTTGACGCGGATGCCGTCCTTGGCGTACTCGAGTGCCGTGTTCTTGGTGAGACCCACCACGCCGTGCTTGGCGGCCACGTAACCCGTGGGCACGCCCACAGCGCCCACGGAGCCCATGATCGAGGACATGTTGACGATGGCGCCGCCACCGCTCTTGAGCATCGCGGGGATCTGGTGACGGATGCCGTAGGCCACTCCACTGAGGTTCACCGAAATCATGTGGTCCCACTGAGCCAGGTCCATGCTGCCCATGAAGTCGGCGGGGTCACCAATGCCGGCATTGTTGACGGCCAGCGTGAGTTTGCCGAATTCCTTCACAGCGGCGTTGACCGCGGCCTCGTGATCGGCCACGACCGTGGTGTTGTGCTTCACTGCGATGGCCGTGCCGCCAGCGGCAACTATCTCATCGGCTACGGTTGTTGCCGTAGCGAGATTCATGTCGGAAACCACCACGGCGGCACCACCAGCGCCCAATTCGCGGGCAATGGTTGCTCCCAGCCCCTGTCCGCCACCGGTAACCAGGGCGACGTGTCCGTCAAATGCGTTCATGAGGGTGTCCTTTCGAAGCAAAAGTTCAATTCGACGCCACAGTGGCGGCGGTGGGTCTGTTCGTTGAGGCGTCAGCCTGCGTCAGCAGGTCAATCAGTTCGAACATATTCGAGATGACCAGTTCGGGCTGTATCTCGGGCGCACACGATGCGGCATCCTCTGCACTGCTCGTTCCGGTCGTGACGAGACCAGCAACGGCACCGGACTCACGGGCCATCTTGGATTCGAGCGAGATGTCGTCGCCAATCACGAGGATGTCGGACGCGGGGTGCCCCAAGTACTCGGAGATGATCTCCATCGAGTAGTGCGAGGGCTTGCCCAGCACTTCGCGCTTTTGGCCCGACACGTATTCGAGACCAGAGGCGATGAATCCGGAAACACCCACGTTGAGTCGGTTGTTTGAGGCAAAGAACGGTGCGTCGCTGGCGCAGTACAGTTCAGCGCCAGCGAGCAGCGCCTCGGCGGCAATCTGCAGCTTGGCGCGACCAAAGTCGGTGTCCCAGCCCACCATGACGGCCTTAGTGTCGAACTTTTCGCCGGCCATCGCCTTGTCAAGATCGACCAGGTTGACGTCGCGCTTGTGGAAGTCCACCAGCATGCCGGGTCCGCCAAACACCATGACCTTGTCGTTGGGGAATTTGCGCTTGAGCACGGTGGCGGCCACAACAGAGGGCGTGAAGACCTCCTCGTCGCTGACCTCGATTCCCATGGAACGCAGGTGGGCAGCGATATCGGCCGGAGCCTGCGCTGTTCCGTTCGTGAACACGCACACGGCACGACCGCTGTCACGCACGTACTGCAGGGCTTCGATTGCCCCCTCGAGTACCCGTCCGTCTTGCCCAGCGGGTCCGTCGGAGATGACGAGGCAGCCGTCGATGTCGAACATCACACCCTTGACCTGGGCGAGACGTTCGGTAAGTGTGGCCACAGCCATGGTTATTTCCCTTCAGAGGCGCGGCGAAGCGAAACGCTTTCACCAGCGAAGTTGACCGCAATCGAGCGCCACTTCGGCAGTTCGTTCACGGCGGTGATGAATTCGGACACGTTCGATGCGGTGCCGGCAGCGCCAGCCGAGGCGGACTTCTTTCCGGTCCACTGGGGTGCTGGGCCGGCCGCAAACATGGTGTCGACCTGATCTTGGGGGAGAACCATGCGCAGCATCAGTTCCTCCTCATCGAGTGGGCGCCCAAACTTCTCGGCGTACTCGGCGTGAAGTTCTGTGAGTGATTTCTCCTCGACGTGCACCTCGAGTTCGGCCGTGCGCGGCATGTCGGCCACGCGCTGCAGAATGTCGGCATTGATGGGACCCTCAGGCGTGCCAAAGTGTCCCAGCACAAAGCGCAACACCTCGTCGGGGATGCGCGAGTAGCGTTCCTGGCCACTCTTGAGCGCGAGTACGTTCATGAGCGCCTGGCTGCCCACGAACTGGCTGAACGGGGTGACCATGATGGGATAGCCCAGGTCGGCGCGCACGCGCGAGGCTTCGGCCATCACAGCCGGCAGCTCGCTAATCATGCCGATCTCGGTGAGCTGGCGCTAGAGCGTGCCAATCATGCCGCCGGGAACCTGGTGCACGTGAGTGCTGAGGTCGTACTCGGTCGGTGCGCCTGGCTTCAGGCCCTGCGCCTTCGCAAATGACCACAGCATTTCGGCGGCCGCAGCTGCTGCGTCGCGGTTCACATCGACCGCGATACCCATGGCGTCGAGGTTGCCCAGCAGGTTCTCGAGGCTCGGCTGGGCCGTGCCATTCGACAGCGGCCCCAGGCCGGTGTGCAGTACATCCACGTCGAGCTGCGCGGCCGTGAGGTACAGCTGCGACGCGGCTCCCGTGGTGCAGTGACTGTGCAGTTCAAGAATCTTGTTTGCCGTGATCTCGCGCATGGGCGGAATCAGATCGCGCACGCGCTCATCGGTGAGCAGTCCGCCGGGATCCTTGAGGTAGACGATGTCGATGTTGGGGTCGGCGGCGTAGGCGCGCGTGTTGGCGAGGTAGCGCTCATCGGTGTGCACGGGGCTCTCGGTGAACACGACACCCGCAACTACCTGCTCGATGCCCTCCTCCTTCGCCCAGCGGGCCACCTTCATGGTGGCGTCGCGATCGTTCATGGGTTCGGCGATCTGCAGGCGGCGCAGGCCGTGACGCGCTAGCAGGCGCAGCGACATGCGGAACACCGGCTCCGACGCCTTCTCCCACGACATGAAGCGCATACCCGTGGTGATGGCTGCCAGGGGAGTGTTGGGGGTGACCGCGCGCATGCGCGAGATGCGCTCCCACGGGTTTTCCTGATGGAACTTGACGCCCATAGAGAGGTGCGTTGACGAGGTGAAGTCGATGGCCTGCAGGTTCATGGCCTCGAGGAGCGGACCCACTGCCTCCACCATTCCCGTGGTGATGCCGAGGGCGGCCCACAGGCTCTGGTTGCCATCGCGCACACTGGTATCGACGATGCGAACCGGTCCGCGCGTGCGCTGGGCGCCGCCCGCCGCTAGGTGCGGAGCGACCCGACCGGACTCGGCAGAATCTGTTGCGGCTCGAGCGGGGGATTTCTTCTTCGCGGGTGTCATGTCAGGCTTTCCTTTCGGGCTTCCCACACGGGGCCAAACCACGACGTGGGGATACCGCCGGCAATGAAGTCGGGGTGGGCCAGCACGTAAGCGTGCATGGGCAAGGTCGTCTTGAGACCGTCGATGGTGACGTTGCGCACGGCAGCCGTGGCGGCAGCGACGGCAGCGTCACGGTTGTGAGCGCGCACAATGAGCTTGGCCATCAGGCTGTCGTAGAACGGGGGAAAACGGTAACCCTCTTCGATCTGCGTATCGATGCGAATCCCGGGACCCTTCGGCCACACCAGGCGCGTGATGTCACCCGAGTTGGGCTGGAAGTCGGCGTTGGGGTCTTCGGCGTTGATGCGCATCTCGATGACGGCCGCCGGCGGCACGGGCCCAACATCGGGTAGCTGCGGGTCGCGTCCCAGGGCGAGCAGCAATTGCGCGGCCACGAGGTCGACGCCAAAGGCCTCCTCGGTGACCGGGTGTTCCACCTGGATGCGTGCGTTCACCTCCAGGAAAATCACGTCTTCGGATTCGGTGTCGACGAGAAACTCCACGGTGCCGGCTCCGCGATAGCGCAACACCTTGACGAGTGCGCGCGACGAGTCGTGCAGGAGCTGCCGACGCTTCTCGCTGAGGCCGGGGGCAGGGCACTCTTCGATGAGCTTCTGATGACGACGCTGCACCGAGCAGTCGCGGTCGCCAAAGATCCACGCGTTGCCTTCGCCGTCGCCAAAGACCTGCACCTCAACGTGGCGGGCGCGGCCGTAGTAGCGCTCGAGGTAGAGGGCGCCGTTGCCGAACGCGGCCACGGCTTCGGCCGCAGCCTGAGGTGCCAGCTCCACCAGCTCCTCGGGGTTGGTGACGAGGCGGATGCCGCGACCACCGCCACCATGGATGGCCTTGATCAGCAGGGGGTAGCCAATCTGTTCGCCCAGCGCCACGACGTTGGTGGGGTCGTCAATCTCGACGCCCGCACCCACGGGTACGCCGGCATCGATGGCCACCTGACGCGCGCTTCCCTTGTCGCCCACGGCACGCAGCGTTTCGGGTCGGGGTCCCACCCACGCAATCCCCTCTTCTTCGAGCAGTTCGCACAGGGCGGGCTGCTCGCTGAGGAATCCGTAACCGGGGTGCACGGCCGCGGCACCGGCCATGACGGCTGCCTGCGCTACCTGCTCGGGCTTGAGGTACGACTGGTTGGCCGGAGACGCGCCAATCACAATCACGCGATCGGCCGCGCGAGCAGCCGGTGAATCCTTGTCGGCCACACTGGCGGCGAGCACGGGCGATGCGCCAATGCGGCGCGCGGCCGCAATGATGCGCATGGCAATCTCGCCGCGATTGGCGACGAGGATGACAGGAACGTCAGACACGACTACGCGCTGGTGTTGATGGTCGCGAGTGGCTGGCCAAACTCAACCGCGTCGGCGTCCGACACGAGGAAGTCGGTGATGACACCCGCCTTGCCGGCAACAATCGGGTTCATGAGCTTCATGATCTCGATGATGCCGATGGTGGTGTCTGCCTCCACGCGCTGACCCGGCTCCACAAACGGCGCGGCACCCGGTGACGGGCGGCGGTAGAACACGCCGATCATGGGAGCGTCGATGGTGTCGCCCAGCGCCGTTGCTGGTTGAGTAGCCGACGAAGTCGGCGTATCGAAACCAGTCTCGATACGTGGCTGCGCCCCTACTCGACCAGCGGTGGCCGGCGTATCGAAACCGGTCTCGATAAGGGGCTGCGCCCCTACTCGACCAGCGGATTCAGGCGTATCAAAACCAACATCATTCTTGGATAGGCGAATGGAAACATCGCCCACCTGCACGCTCGCCGACTCGTAGTCGCTCTCATTGAGTTGCGCAATGAGGTCGAGAACGTCTTGCCAGCTGGGCTGTTCGCCCACGATTACGCGTCTTCCAGGATGGTGACCTTGCCTGTGTCGCCGTCGACGCGAATGAGCATTCCCGTCTTGATGGTGGTGGTACCAAAGCCGGTGCCCACCACGGCGGGCAGCCCGTACTCACGCGAGACGATGGCAGCGTGGCACATGATTCCACCGATGTCCGAGACCGCGGCCTTGATGCGACTGAACA
>CAIVOR010000004.1 GCA_903907615.1 uncultured Microbacteriaceae bacterium
GGGTTATCCCCAAGGGGTTAAATCGCCTCGGCGCTTTTTTGTTTGATCCGCGTCGTCAGGTCAGTTACCTGGTTGTAGATGGAACGCCGCTCCTTCATGAGTTCGGCAATCTTCTTGTAAGCGTGCATGACCGTGGTGTGATCTCGCCCGCCAAAAAGCTGCCCGATTTTTGGCAGAGAGAGGTTGGTCATTTCACGACAGAGGTACATGGATATCTGTCGAGCCGTGGCAATTGCCTGTGCCCGTGATGATCCAGTGAGTTCATCGACACTCAGCTTGAAGTAATCCGCGGTGATGTTGATGATGTCCACCGGCGCGACGACGTTGGTGTCGTCTAATGAGATGAGACCCTTGAGGACTGTTTGTACCAGGGCCATATCCACGGCTTGCTTATTGAGGTTTGCAAACGCCGTCACACGAATCAGGGTGCCCTCGAGTTCACGAATGTTACTCGTGACCTTTGTGGCCATGTATTCCAAGATTTCGTGCGGAACGTTGAGACGCTCCTTCTCGGCTTTCTTGCGAAGGATTGCGATGCGCGTCTCGAGGTCTGGCGTTTGAACATCGGTGATCAAACCCCACTCAAAGCGGGTCACCATGCGGTCTTCGAATCCCGTGAGGTGTTTGGGTGGCAGGTCGCTCGTAATCACCACTTGCTTGTTGTGGTCGTGAAGCGTGTTGAACGTATGGAAGAACGCTTCTTGGGTTTCGGCACGACCCTGAAGGAACTGGATGTCGTCAATGAGCAGGATGTCGATATTGCGATACCTGGCCTGGAAGGCGGAGCCGCGGTTATTGGCAATGGAATTAATGAAATCGTTTGTGAACTCTTCCGAGCTGACGTAACGCACTCGGATTGTTGGAAACAAGCTTTGCGCGTAGTGCCCAATGGCGTGCAGGAGGTGCGTTTTTCCCAGCCCGCTCTCGCCGTAAATAAACAGCGGGTTATAGGCCTTGGCCGGAACCTCGGCAACGGCGACCGCCGCCGCATGTGCGAACCGGTTGGATCCCCCGATGACAAAGCTGTCAAACGTGTATTTGGGGTTGAGTCTCGATTCGGGCTCATTGGGAACGCCGATAATTGTCGGCTCTGTGATGACATCGCGGAAGTCTTGTTCGCTCGGGGCCCCGACAAGATTCTGGCCGGCGATTTCAGGGTTGACCACAATCGCAAAGGTGGCAACGCCGACCTCTTCGTCAAGCCCAGCTATGGCAGCGAGAAGGGGTATCCGGAGACGTTCCTCGATCATGCTGCGAGTGAAGTCGTTGGGAACCTCAAGGTAGAAGGTGCCACCCATCACGCCTTTGGGTTCGACCAAACTGGCGAATCCATAGAGGGGCGGCGTAACGGCGGGGTCTGCTGCCAGGTTCTGGAGTATGCGACCCCAGGCGTCCCGGATAGCTTCGTCGTCCATTGCGGTGCCCCTCAAGAAAGTGAGTGAAGGCGGTCAAGCCCCCGTGTGGCGGGATCCGGATTGGAGCCCCAAAGTTGTACTGAATGTCGAGAGTAGACCGTAATTCAGCCTGTGGATATCCGCAAGTCTAACCTGTGGATAAAACGCCAGTTTGACCGAGTGCCCCCTTCTCGCCTAGTTTTAACTTCGTTGGCGTGGACATCGCCGACCAAGAGCCTTCCCGGTATTGACGGAGTTTCACCATGACCAAGCGCACCTTCCAGCCCAACAACCGCCGACGCGCCAAGACGCACGGCTTCCGCGCCCGTATGCGCACCCGTGCTGGCCGTGCCATCCTCGCGGCTCGTCGCCGCAAGGGTCGTACCGAACTTTCCGCGTAACTGGTCAGTTCCCGTGTTGCCGCGGGCGCAGCGACTCGTCTCCTCGGCTGAGATCCGACACGTCATTCGGCGCGGTCACAAGGTTCCTCATCCGTTGGTGATGTGTTACGCCGTGCCCGCCGAAAATCCACGGGCTGCCGTCGTTGTCAGTAAGTCTGTCGGCAACGCCCCCGTTCGGAACCGTGTGCGCCGCAGGCTCCGCCACATTCTGGCTGAAGTTCTCCCCACCCTGTCAGCGGATATTGTGGTGCGCGCTTTGCCGCCGAGCGCAGACGCGCCGTGGGTGGAGTTGAGGGAAGCGACACTCTCCGGATTGGCCGGCATACGTGCGCCTCGCTAAGCCCTGGGCCTGGATCTATCTCGCGCCTCGGAACGCGGGTGTCGCACTGTTGCGGGCTTACCGATTTGCCATCTCCCCCCTCTACGGGGATGTGTGTCGTTACTACCCCAGTTGTTCTCACTACAGCCTGATTGCGGTGGGTCAACGAGGATTGGTTATCGGCTCATGGCTTACGGCGCGTAGGCTGTTGAGGTGTCATCCGTGGGCGGCGGGTGGCATAGATGACGTGCCGCTCCCCCGACACCAGCACTTCCACGTGCACCCGTCAGGATTCGTTTCCCCCTAGTCCCCGACAGAACGGCTCAGGTCACCCTCACCATGGACATTATCGGAACCATTCTTTGGCCCATTAAGTGGGTCATCGAGCTCATCCTGGTCGCCTTCCATTGGCTCTTCACGGCCACGGGGCTCGACCCGGCAGCCGGCATCACGTGGGTGCTGGCCATCGTCGGACTGGTGATTGTGGTGCGCGCAGCCCTCATTCCTGTTTTCGTTCGGCAGATTCGAAGCCAACGAAAGATGCTGGAAGTCGCTCCCGAGCTCAAGAAGATCCAAGACAAGTACAAGGGCAAGCGCGACCAGTTCTCACGCGAGGCAATGTCGCGCGAAACCATGGCGCTCTACAAGAAGGCCGGCACAAACCCGATGAGTTCGTGTTTGCCGCTCTTGCTGCAGATGCCCATCTTCTTCGGACTCTTCTCCGTGCTGAACGACGCGCAAGCAGGCAAGACCGGCGTCGGTGTCTTGACTCAGCAATTGGCCGAGCAGTTCTCGAACGCCAGCCTGTTTGGAATTGCGCCCCTGCACAGCAGTTTTCAGGGGGCTATGGAGGCCAACCCACAACAGGTGGCGGTGATGGTTATCGCCGCCGTGATGGTCGTGCTCATGACGGGATCGCAGTTCATCACCCAACTGCAGATCGTGTCCAAGAACATGTCTGAGGAGACCAAGGCCAGCCCCACGTTCCGCCAGCAGCGCATCCTGCTGTACATCCTGCCCCTGGTTTTCGCGTTCTCCGGATTCACCTTCCCCATCGGCGTAATGTTCTACTGGTTGGCGTCGAACTTCTGGACGATGGGACAGCAGTTCCTCGTCATTCGCAACATGCCCTCGCCCGGTTCGCAGGCCGCGAAGGACCGCGAGGAGCGTCTGGCGCGTCGGGGCAAGCTCACCCGACCTGACGTTGAGATTGTTCAGGTTGAAGAGAAGAAGCCGCAGCGCCAACAGCCCGTGGGTAAGAACCGAGCAAAGAAGAAGGGGCGCTAGCCATGACTACGTCTGAGACCAACGACGCGACCACCGAAGCACCCGCATCACTGAGTGAGCTGGAGCGCGAGGGTGATATCGCCGCGGACTTCATCGAAGAGCTGCTCGACATCTGCGACCTTGACGGCGACCTCGACATCGACGCCCGCAATGGGCGCGCTTACGTGTCCGTGGTGGCCACCGAGGCCGGCGGACTTGACCGCCTCGCTCGACCCGAGGCGGTGGCTGCCCTTCAGGAGCTGACGCGCCTTGCCGTTCAGAATAAGACGGGCGAGTACTCCCGACTGATCATGGACGTGGGTGGCTCACGCGAAGCGCGCGAAGCAGAACTCGAGCGCCTGGTGGCCACGGCGGCCGACCGCATTGAGGGTGGAGCAGCCTCGGCCGCACTGCCCCCGATGAGCTCGTACGAGCGCAAATTGGTGCACGACTTTGCTGCAGCGCGAGGACTCGTGTCCTCATCACGCGGCGAGGGACGCGACCGCCACACGGTTATCACCGCGTCCTAGTTTCACGTGAAACATGACGATTGAGCCTGAGCCACTCGTCGCCGCACAGGTTTTTTCGGTCGGCCTCGACAAGGTGCGCCTCTTCACGAAAGCACTCGCTGAGCACGGCGAAGAGCGAGGGCTGATTGGGCCGCGCGAGGCCGAACGCATTTGGTCGCGACACGTGCTAAACAGCGGCGTTCTTGCCGAGGTCCTTCGGCCCGGACACGTCATCGACGTGGGCTCAGGCGGGGGATTGCCCGGACTCGTGGTGGCGATTGCGCGACCCGACGTTCACGTGACGCTGGTCGAACCCATGGAACGCCGGACCGCGTGGCTTGAGGAGCAGGTGAAAGAACTTGACCTCGATAACGTGACGGTGTGCCGGGCACGTGCCCAGGAGGCACCTTTCGCCGAGGCTGGCGATCAGGTCACGGCTCGCGCGGTGAGCGCACTGCGAACGCTGATTCCCCTCGTGGCCCCACTGGCGAAGCCGGGAGGCGAGCTCGTTCTGATGAAGGGCGCGAGTGCTGCCCGCGAGATTGATGAGGCCGCCAAACAGATCCGCACATACGGGCTCAGTGACGTGCGGGTGGAGACTCTGGGCGAGGGAGTCCTCGAACAACCAACGTGGGTAGTTCGGGCTACAGTTGACTAGCACCTGCTCGGCTACTTTCTAGGGTTTCACGTGAAACATTCGGACGACTCCGCCGCCCCCAGCGGAAACATGGGCGACTCACCCCTTGCTGAGCAATTGGGCGACCTCCAACGTCGGCGCGGAATTTTTTCGGCACCGCCACCGCCACTCCCCAAGCGGACTCGGGTTATCTCTGTGTCCAACCAAAAGGGCGGCGTGGGCAAGACCACGACCACGGTGAATTTTGCTGCTGCACTGGCCCATGCGGGCGCCCGCGTCCTCGTTATCGACCTTGATCCGCAGGGCAATGCGTCGACGGCCTTGGGCATTGAACACCACGGCGACATCCGAGGGATATACGAGGTGTTGATTGGCGAGGCGACTCTCAGTGAGGTCATGCAGCCCAGCACGGAGCCAGGCCAGCTCTTTTGCGTGCCGTCCAACATCCATCTCGCGGGCGCCGAGATTGACATCATCGAAATGGAACGACGCGAGTTCTTGTTGCGCGCGGCCCTCGAACGATTGCTGTCCGATCCCGGTAACGGCTTCCACTACGTCTTCATAGATTGCCCCCCGTCGTTGGGCTTGCTCACCGTGAACGCGTTTGTGGCCGCCCAGGAGGTTCTGCTACCCATTCAGTGCGAGTACTACGCGCTCGAGGGCATGGCACAGCTTCTCGACACATTGCGCCGCATCCAGGCGTCGCACCTCAACCCGTCGTTGACGCTGTCGACCATTCTGTTGACGATGTTTGACTCCCGCACGCGACTTGCTCAAGAGGTGGCCGATGAGGTGCGCCGGAACTTCCCCGAGCAAACGCTCACCACGATCATTCCGCGCACCGTGCGCGTATCAGAAGCACCAAGCTTCGGAAAGTCCATCATCAGCCACGATCCGGGTTCACTCGGCGCGGTCTCGTACATGGAAGCCGCTTACGAAATGGCGGCGCGCACCGGCCCCTGGTCGTAGCGAGCGTCCCTCACCACACTTTTCACCCCAACCCCAGGAAGTAGAACAACAATGGCAACCAAACGCACGGGACTCGGACGTGGCATCGGATCACTTATTCCGGCCGCACCAACGAACGCGTCGGGCGAGCGCCCCGTTGACGTCTTCTTCCCGGCGTCGCCGGCAAACCCCACGGAGCCGCTCGTGGAAGTGCCCGGTGCCCGGCTGGCATACCTGTCGCCCGCCAGCATTGTGCCCAACGCCCAGCAGCCGCGCCATGTGTTCAACGAAGCCGACATGGCCGAACTCGTGCACAGCATTCGCGAGGTGGGGGTCCTCCAGCCCATCGTGGTGCGCCCCATTGCCGGTTCCGAGAACTTCGAGCTCATCATGGGTGAGCGCCGCCTGCGCGCCTCAAAGACGGTGGGGCTCGAAAGCATCCCCGCGATCATCAAGGAGACGGCCGACGATGCCATGCTCCGGGATGCTCTGCTTGAGAACCTCCACCGCTCCGAGCTGAACCCCCTGGAAGAGGCGTCGGCCTACCAGCAGCTCCTGCAGGACTTTGGAATCACCCAAGAGCAATTGGCCGACCGCATTGGTCGGTCGCGTCCGCAGATCAGCAACACACTTCGACTTCTGAAACTTCCCGCCAGCGTCCAGTCGAAGGTCGCCGCCGGAGTACTCAGCGCAGGTCACGCCCGTGCCATCCTGGCCGCCACAGATGCCGCGGCGATGACGCGCCTCGCCGAGCGAATCATCAAGGAAGACCTCAGCGTGCGCTCGGCGGAGGCAATCGTGGCCGGAGCCAAGCCCGTGTCACAGAAGCCCGCGACCACTGCCGGGGCCCGACGCGCACACTTGAACGAGGTAGCCGACCGGCTGGGGGATCGACTCAATACGCGCGTTAAAATTACGCTTGGCGCAAAGAAAGGCCTGATCAGCGTGGAATTTGCCACCGTCGCAGATCTCAACCGCATCCTGGCGGAACTTGGCGAAGAGCCCTTCGGCGCGTAGGTCAGACTGGCGCAACTTCGGGCGTGTGAGATCCGGCGTTATCGCCCGGTGCACCGCTAGGCGCCGCGTGCGCGTGTAACCAGGGCAGCAAATGTTTCAGCCAGGTCGTAGCCAGCCGCCTCAATCGCCAAGGGGACGAGCGACGTCTCGGTGAGCCCCGGGAGCGCATTGGCTTCCAAAAGCCACGCCACGCCCGCGTCGTCCACGATGAGATCGATGCGCGCTAAATAGTCGAGGCCGAGCAGCTCGTAGACAGTCAGGGCGGTATCGCGCACACGCAGTGCCGTGTCATCTGCCAATCGGGCCGGTGCGTAAAAAGTAGTTTCGCCCGCGTTGTATCGCGCCTCAAAGCTATAGACGCCGTCGAGCGGCACAATCTCGACAGCCGGAAGGACCTCTGCGCCGTTACCCCGATTCATGACGGTCACGCCCACCTCGGTTCCGGAGATGAATTTCTCGACGAGCGCCTCTTCGCCATACGTGAAGGCCTCCACCATGGCGCGCGGAAGATCGGCGGCGGCCGAAACGATGCTCACGCCCTGGGCGGATCCCCCCTGAGCAGGCTTGACGACTAAGTGTTCTCCGAGGTGCGCCACGATGAGCTCGAGCACGGCGCCGGCGCCCAGCTCACGGAATGCTTCGCGGGCAAGTGTCAATGAGGGCGCTGTGGGAATACCCGCGCGACCGGCCAGTGTCTTGGTGGTCGGTTTGTGCCACGCCAGGCGCGCTGCTTCGGGCGAGGGGCCGACGTAGCTGTGGTCACCGGCGCGGAGCAGATCGAGTAGCGCACCGTCTTCCCCGCTTGAGCCGTGAAGAGCCGGCCACACGGCATCGGGTGACTGGGAGGCGAGACGAGACAGCAACGAGGCATCGGGATCGACCAAGCTCACGCTGAGGCCCGATGATGTGAGCGCGTCCGCCACACGTCGTCCCGAGCGCAGCGAAACCTCGCGCTCATGAGAAATTCCTCCCGCAAGAACGGTGACATTCGATTGACTCATGTGAATTCCCTTGGGCTAGCTCATGTCGGGCGGCGGAGCGGTAACACTCTCGTTCGCAGTGGGGAGGGCGAGGACGCCGGTGCCGGCAAAAGTGTCGAGCAGGTCGGTTTCACCTTGAATGACCGTGGCGAGACGGCGAATACCGATCCGGATGTTCTCGGGCGTGGGGTAACAGAATGACAATCGGAGGTTGTGCCGGCCGCCACCGTCGGCAAAAAACGCCGTACCGGGCGTGTAGGCGACGAGCTCTGTTACCGCCCGCGGAAGCATTGCTTTGCTGTCGAGCTGCTCGGGAAGATCTACCCAAATGTAGAAGCCGCCATTGGGGATGTTCCACGACAGCTCGGGAAGGTGCTCGTCGAGTGCCTCGAGCATGGCATCCCGCCGCTCGCGATAGACACCGCGGAACTCGTTTATCTGCCCGCGCCAGTCTGCCTGTGTCAGGTACTCAGAAATCACGAGCTGACTGAACGAACTCGGGCACAGGATGGCCGCTTCGGCAGCAAGGACGAGCTTCTCCCGGATGGCGTGTGGAGCGAGGGCCCAGCCCACACGGAAGCCCGGGGCGAGCGTCTTCGAGAAGGAGCCGAGGTAAATGACGCCGTCCTCATCGAGAGAGCGGAGCGCGGGGGGCACGGGCTCGTCGAACGACAGGAGGCCGTAGGGGTTGTCCTCAAGGATGAGGATGTTGTGCTCTTTACAAATCGCAAGAATCTCAGGCCGACGTTCGGCCGACAGGGTGACTCCCGCGGGATTCTGGAAATTGGGAATCGTGTACAAGAACTTGATTGTGCGTTTCTCCGCCTTGAGCCGCACAATCGTTTCGCGCAACGCTTCGGGAACGAGACCGTTCTCGTCAGTGAGCACGTGCACCATGTGGGCTTGGTAGGAGCGGAAAACGCCAATGGCACCCACGTAACTGGGGGCCTCGGCCAAAATGATGTCGCCCGGATCGATAAAGAGCTTGGTAACGAGATCGAGCGCCTGCTGGCTTCCCGTGGTGACAACAACATTGTCCATGCTTGCGGAAATACCCTCAAGGGCCATGACCTCAAGAATCTGCTCCCGCAAACGTGGGACACCCTGCCCCGAACCGTACTGAAGAGCCGTGGGCCCCTCGAGCGTCATCACGCGATCCAACGCGGTGCGAATCAGATCTTCGGGCAGTGCGCGAACGAAGGGCATGCCACCGGCGAGTGAGACAACCTCGGGACGCGAGGCCACCGCAAACAGGGCCCGGACCTCGGAGGCGCTGAGATCAGAAGCGCGCGCGGCATAGTGATCAAGCCAGGGATCGAGCTTGATCGGTTTTGCACCGCGGGGGTCACTCACCGGTTAATGCTATCGGGCGAGCGCCGGGCACAAATTCCGTGAGTTGAGCGCCCGAGCGGGCACGGGTTCACGACCCGTGAATTAGGCGATGAACGCGGCGAGGTCGGCTTCGAGTGCAGGCTTGGGCTTCGCCCCGATGACCGTCTTGACCACTTCACCGTTCTGAAAAACCTTCATGGCCGGAATCGAGGTGATTTGGTACTCCATCGCGGTCTGCGGGTTTTCATCCACGTTGAGCTTGACGATGTCAATTTTGTCGCCGTGTTCAGCAAGAATCTGGTCGAGGATGGGTCCCAC
>CAIVOR010000005.1 GCA_903907615.1 uncultured Microbacteriaceae bacterium
ATTATTGGTGTCGTCCTTGGCATCATCGTGAATCTCCCGTTCCTGATAGCGGTGGGGATCGTCGGACTCGTTCTGGCTGCTCTTGGATTTTTGGCGGCTCCGTTCGTTGCGCTTTCTCGAAGTCTGAGGGCTGAGCGAGAGCACTAAGCGCTGACCTAAGGTTTATGTCCATGACTCAGACATCGCTGTTCGTAAAAATGGTGTTCCAGCCCGGAAAGCGCGACGAAGGCGTCGCTGCTCTCGAAACAATGCTCCCGGTTGTTGCCGGTGAGCCGGGAACACTCGTGTACTCGTTCCATCGTGATGCTGGCGATGAAAACGCCGTATGGATCTTCGAGTTGTATTCCGATGGTGACGCACTTGGCGTTCACGGTGGTTCCGATGCAATGAAGGAACTGTTTGGAACCCTTGGCGGACTCATGGCTGAGCCGCCGATGATGGTCATGTCGACGCCGACGGGTAACGCAAAGGGTCTTCCAAACTGACCACCTATCTCGACCGCATTCTTGAGGCGCACCGCGAAGCGGCGTCTCGCGACGATCGCCCGTTCGACGAACTCGTCGAGCGGGCGATGTCCGTCGCGCCAGCTCGTGGTTTCCGAGATGCACTTGAGGTCGTTGCTGCGTCTGGTGACATCGCCGTGATCTCGGAAATCAAACGTCGTTCGCCCTCGAAAGGTGAACTCGTTCCCGGCTTAGATCCAGAAGAGCTTGCTCGTCAGTATGAAGCCGGAGGTGCCGCGTGTCTGTCGGTACTCACTGACGTCGATTTCTTTGGTGGATCGGTTGACGATCTCCTTGCTGCACGGGCGGCATGTTCGCTTCCGGTGCTGCGCAAGGATTTCACCGTCAGTGCACGTGACGTGTGTGATGCCCGCATCATGGGCGCCGACTGTGTGCTGTTAATCGCGGCGGCCCTCGACCAAGCTGAACTCGAATCGTTTCTGAAATTGGCACATGCGGTCGGCTTCGATGCGCTCGTTGAAATTCACGATGAAGGCGAACTCGAACGGGCTGTGACTGCAGGGGCCGACCTGATCGGCGTGAACCAACGAGATCTTGTGACCTTTGCGGTCGACACGGATCGTGCCGTGCGGATGGCTCCGCAAATGCCGGCAGGTGTTGTGCGCGTGGCTGAGTCGGGCATTACGGGCGCTGCCGATGCCGGGGTTCTGGCCGCTGCCGGCTACCACGCTGTCCTTGTGGGGGAGCACCTCGTTACATCGGGTGATCCCGAGGCTGGTGTTGCTGCTCTCCGGGGCGCACGTCGCCTCTAGGCGTGCGGTTCGAAATCTCACTTCAGCCAGGATCTTCGGTGCCGCTAGCGTCGAAGCGTGTTCATCAAGATCTGCGGAACAACGAACGCCAACGACGCATTGCTGGCAGTGTCCCTTGGCGCTGACGCGCTTGGGTTTGTTTTCGCCGAGTCGAAACGTCAGGTCGATGCCGACACCGTTGCGGCGATCATTCCGCAACTTCCTGCTGAAGCGCTGACTATCGGAGTATTTCGCAACGAGACAGCGGAACGCGTTTCGGAGATCGTGCGAGCCACCGG
>CAIVOR010000006.1 GCA_903907615.1 uncultured Microbacteriaceae bacterium
ATCGAGAAACGCGGCGACAACATCCTCATTGAGCTCTTGATAGGGCTCGAGTTTGAAAGCCGCGACACGACCATCGGCCCGCGATTCGGCCAACTCCGTGAAGCCGGCTACCGTTTCGGCGCTGAGTCCGGAAACACGCGGGGCGTGAACCACGCCACCGATCAGGGGAGCATGGCGGCGAAACGTCTGCACCGCAGGCCGACCGCCAACGCCACGGGCAGCGGTGACCGCCGGTGCGTGTTCAGCCGTCCACCCGTAGGGTGCCTTAATCTCCGCCCACGCCTCCGACTGCATGAAGTGGGGATGCGGCTGTGATGCCAGCACCTGTGCATCCCAGGAGCCGGCCTCGTGTGGTGCCGCGCCGGCTGGGTTCTCAGTCATGGTTCAAGTATGCCCAGTGAGGTGCGTCGCACCCGTCAGGCGCGAGGCGTCGTTACCGAGACGGTCCCACGGTTATGACATGGAATCCGCGCGATTGTGCGACGCGTTCGACCGGTCGCGCGTGGCCCCACTGCTCGCGCAACCAGTTCAGAAGTGACGGCGCGCCCAAGTGTTTGGCGACGACCAGCCACGCTTCACCTCCGGGAGCGAGACGCCCGAGCCAGGTATCAAGGATTTCGTGGAGGGCCACCTTGCCCACACGAATCGGCGGGTTGCTCCAAATCACATCAAATAGTGTGCCTGGGGGAACGTCGTCGGGTGCCGCCACCGTGATGTTGGTCAGTCCCAGACGGCGCGCGTTATCGGCCGTCAGGGTCCGCGAACGTTCATTGACGTCGACGGCCCACACGGTGGCCTGCGGTGACGCCATGGCCATGGCCAGCGCCAACGGCCCCCAGCCGCAACCGACGTCGAGAAAGGTGCCGGTTTCAGGAAGGTCGGCGCACTCGTTCATCAGAACTTGGGTGCCCTGGTCGACGTGTTCGGGGGAGAAAACGCCGGAACCGGTTTCCACCTCGACATCGCGTCCGGCGAGCCGTACCGAGATGACGCGGCGCCGATCGTCGCTGGACGGTTGCTCGGTGAAATACTGCTCGCCACCGGATTCACTCACGAGAAGAAAGCCTAGCTGGCGGCAGAGACCTTCCACTGGCCACCCGAGTGCACGGCGATGACGCCGGGAACGGCGTTCAACTGGAACGACTGGTTGTTCACCTGTGCGCCCGAGAACGGAACCAGAATTTGAATGAGCTGATCCTGGTAGTAGTAGTTCAGACCGAAGTTGCCACCAACCAGGCCGTAGTTGACGACGAGGGTGTTGTTGGCGGGTGCCGGCATGAGCACGACCTTGTCGCCGGTGTACGTACCCATGCCCTGAGGAGCAGCACCGACCGCGGCGATTTCAACCGCCCAGTTGCCGCTTGAGGTGACGTGAACGCTAGTGGGAACCGCATCGCTGTTGATCTCGGGAGCGGCCAGTCCGTAACCCACGGTGCCGGCGTAGTCGCCGAGGACGTCGATGACCGGGTCGCCCATCTGGTTACCGTCCTGATCAAAAACCTGGACCGTGAAGTCCGAGTTGTCGGCAGCGTTGTTGGTGAACGTCATGATGCCACCCTTGACGTCCTCGCCGACCAGGCGCGGAAGGGTGACCACGGCATTGCCCTGGTGCGACCACGCAACGGTGGGAAAGACGCCGTAGGTCTGATTCGCCCACGCAACGACGGGGCTGACGGTGGGGCTGGGGGACGGGCTCGACGAACCGCTGGGGCTCGGGGTGGGCGAACTGGTGGGACTCGGCGTGGGAGTAACGGTCGGCGTAGCCGTGCTGGTCTTGGTGGGGGAGACGGTGGGGGAAACCGTGGGTGTGGGGTTGGGGCCAACCTGATTCGACGACACCACAATGCCCACGATGATTCCTGCCACAACGAGCACGGCAACGATCGCAATAATGATCCATGCCGAACGAGATGACTTCTTCTTGCGACCGCTTGAGCGGGGGGCGTATGACACGTTGGTCCTCCAAGTTTGTCTGACGCACGACAAAATTTTCCCCGGGCGCCTCCTCAATTCTAAACCACGAGGCGCTCGGGGCCGATTTCACCCCGAAACATGCGCCCGACCGTTGCCCAGTTTTACCCGCTACCCTTGTGATTACATGGCTGATAACGAACACGACGCGCTCATCGATCGTATTCTGTCGCGCGCTCCCGCCGCCGGTTCCGTCAGTGGACTATCAGGCCGGGCAACGGCCATCACGCAAGATGACACCGGATTCGCCTCGTCAAGTGACGGCGACCAGTTCGATCTTGCCGATCGCCAGTCGCTCAAGCGTGTTGCGGGACTCTCTACGGAGCTTGAGGACGTCACCGAGGTTGAGTATCGCCAACTGCGACTCGAAAAGGTTGTGCTCATCGGCGTCTATCCGCAGGGTGCCACAACGGATGCCGAGAACAGCCTGCGGGAGTTGGCGGCGCTCTGTGAGACCGCCGGCGCTGAGGTGCTCGACGGTGTCCTGCAGCGTCGCCCCAATCCCGATCCGGCCACCTACCTCGGACGCGGCAAGGTAACCGAACTCCGCGACCTCGTGGTGGCGGTTGGAGCCGACACCGTGGTGGCCGACACTGAGCTCGCGCCCAGCCAGCGGCGCGCGCTCGAGGATGCCGTCAAGGTGAAGGTGATTGACCGCACGGCCGTGATTCTCGACATCTTTAGCCAGCACGCCAAGTCGCGCGAGGGCAAGGCACAGGTTGAGTTGGCACAGCTTGAATACCTGCTGCCCCGACTCCGTGGCTGGGGCGAGTCCATGTCCCGTCAGGCCGGTGGCCAGGTGGGCTCGGCCAGCGCGGGTATGGGATCTCGCGGACCCGGTGAAACAAAGATTGAGCTGGATCGGCGGCGCATCAACTCGCGCATGG
>CAIVOR010000007.1 GCA_903907615.1 uncultured Microbacteriaceae bacterium
GGTTTCACTTTAGTGCTGGGGCATTGTCCAACCCCGACCTAAACTTTGGCTATGACCGCGACACCAATCCTTCGCACGTTCCTGTGGTTTCCCGAGAAACTAGAGGAGGCTCTCGCTTTTTACCGCGAAACCTTTGGTGCCGTGGTCCACTCGGAAAATCGACTCGGTCCTGAGGGGCCACTGTTTACGGCCGACTTCTCGATCTATGGGCACGAGTTCATCGGGTTGAACTGGGCGGGCGGCCCGGCGTTCAACGACGCGATTTCGCTCTCACTCAGTGTGGATGGTCAAGACGAGGTCGACAGACTGTGGAATGCTATTACTGCTGAGGGCAAGGAAGGCCAGTGCGGCTGGTGTACCGACAAGTGGGGCGTTTCCTGGCAGGTCACTCCTATTCAGATGCGTGATTACCTCGGTAACCCGAATCCGGAGAAGGCCGCTTATGCCAACGCCGCCCTGCGCCAGATGACCAAGATTGTCATCGCCGACTTTACGTCCGCCAGATAGCGATATATCGTTAAGACCTCAGCGATACTCACGGAGGTCAGCATGAAAGAGTCCTGGTTCACGAATTTCGACGGCGCGCGGATGGGTGCCTCTGCGTGGGAAACCCTCGAGGACATGCGCAATCAACTCAAGCGCAATGTCGACATGCGCATGAAGCGCGGCGATGTTCGCGCGGCCATCCTTCGACTCCTTGCCGAATCGTCCATGCACGGCTACCAAATCATCCACGAAATTGAGACGCGTAGCTCGGGGGCATGGAAGCCCAGCCCCGGCTCGGTCTATCCCACGTTGCAGCTTCTGGCCGATGAAGGCCTCATCTCGTCGAAGGAAGCCGCCGGCAAGCGCACCTTCTCGCTCACCGATGCGGGCCGCGCCGTGGCAGAGGCAGACTCGGCAAAGCCGGCCCCGTGGATGACGGGTAGCGACCGCGAAACCGGACCTCGTAGCTCTCTCGCAATGGCGGGCGTGAGTCTCGCTCGCGCCGCAGCCGAGGTCGCACGCCGCTCGAAGGACGACAAGATTCTTGAGGCCACGAGTGTTATTGACGAGGCCGCGAAAAAACTTAAGGCGTTGTTAGCGCAAGATTAGAGGGTGGCACAACCCAACTCCGGCATCGCCAGCGAGCCCATGACCGCGCGCCGGGCGCGATCACGATACCGGCGCATCGTTCGATTTGCCGCGCGCCAGCTCGTGTCGACGTGGTGGTTCGAACTCATGTTGCCACGCCTGGGTCTGCGTGGAATCTCGGCGCGAACCCGCACGCGCCGCCTCACCCTGATCGCCCGGCGGTTTCACGGCCTAGCGCTTGACCTGAGTGGGCTCATGATCAAGCTCGGACAGTTCATGTCGACCCGCTTGGATGTACTTCCTCCAGTCATCACCAACGAACTCATCGGTCTACAGGACGAGGTGCCCGCGGTTCCCTTCGACGCGATTCGGGCGTTGGCCGAGCGCGAGCTTGGCGTGCCACTCGAGGTGGCATTCAGTTGGGTCGACCCGGAGCCGCTCGCTGCTGCCTCGCTGGGCCAGGTTCACCGGGCCATCCTTTCTCCCGCTGACCAGGAATTCACCGGACTCACCGACGTGGTCATCAAGATTCAGCGCCCCGGTATCGACACTGTTGTCGACATCGACCTGCGCGCACTCCGCCGAGTGGCCGGTTGGCTCAGTCGGATTCGCCTCATCAACAGGCGCGCCGATATGCCACGCCTCATGGAGGAATTCGCCGCCACCTGCCTCGAGGAAATCGACTACCTCAATGAGGGCGCGAACGCTGAGCGCTTCGGAGCGAACTTTGCCGACAACCCACGCGTGCGCGTTCCCGAGATGGTGTGGGAACGCTCCACGCGACGCGTGCTCACGCAAGAGGACGTCACCGACATCAAAATCACCGACCTTGAGGGCCTCCGAGCAGCCGGAATCAACCCCCACGATGTGGCCGACGAGTTCGCCCGCGTGATGCTCGACCAAGTGCTGATGGACGGCTTCTTCCACGCCGATCCGCATCCGGGCAATGTGTTTGTGCAGCCTCTGCCGGTTGCACCGGGATCAAGCGAGCCCACCTGGCGTTTGACGTTCATCGACTTCGGAATGATGGGGCAGGTGCCGGCAGGACTTGCCAAGGCCTTGCGCTCGACCCTGATTGCCGCGGCCTCACGCGACGGCGCAGGAATGATTGAAGGCATGCGCGAGGTGGGCGTGCTCATGCCGAGCGCCGACACGGTCGAGCTGGAGCGCGCGTTCATCAAACTGTTCGATCGCTTCGGCGGACTGGGCTTTGCCGAACTTCAGAAGGTCGACCCTCAGGAGTACCGCGCCTTTGCCCGCGAGTTCGCCGATGTCGTTCGGGCGCTGCCGTTTCAGTTCCCCGAGAACTTCTTGCTCGTCGTTCGCGCGCTGTCACTCATTTCGGGAATGTGCAGCTCGCTGAATCCGGAGTTCAACCTGTGGAACGCGGTGGAGCCCTATTCCGCCAAACTCGTTCGCGCCGAAGGTGGCAACTTCGTCCGCGCCATCGTCAACGATGGGCTCTCGACCCTCCGCCTTGCCGCCAAACTGCCTAAGCGCATTGATGCCCTCATTTCGCGCGCAGAATCGGGTCAACTGTCCGTTCGTTCCCCCGAACTCGAGCGCCGAACGCGCATTCTCAATCGCACCCTGCGGCGCGTAATCTCCGCTGTACTGTTCGCGGCCCTCTTCGTGGGTGGAATCGTCGCGCTCGAGCGCGACACCACGCTCGGTATTGTGCTCCTGGCCGTGTCCGGTGTGCCCTTGTTGCACGCCCTCTTTGCCGGCGTCTTCTCACGCCGGAGTCCGTTGCCCTAAACCGTGGGCGGGCCAGCGCCCAGATGCCTAGCGAGTAAAGCGAGAGTCAAACTCCTCGGGGTTCGCGGGCCTTCGTGGCAAGAAGACTAGGCTCAGGGATTGTGAATTCCTCATGGGCAAGATTAGTCGCGTTTACCGTCATTGTGATCGCCGCGGCTAGTGGACTCTCAGCTTGTTCCAGCCCCCCTGCAGCGGATCCCGGCGACGGCACCGGGCATACCCACATCATGGACAGCGAGATTGCTACCGTAAACGGCCTTGCCCCCGTGGGAACCCCGAGCGTGCTCAAAGCATCGGTAACGGTCCTCGATGAAATGGTGAACGGTGTTCGACACCTCGTCTATCGCGATACTCGCGCTGCGGGAACGCGAACCCCCATTCACGTCCATCCATCTGGAGGGACCACCTGCCTCATTTATGGCGAGATGACACTCTTCGTTGAGGGTCTTGAGCCGCGCATTGCCCGGGCAGGCGACTGCTATTGGATGCCCGCTGACACACCCATGTACGGGTACGCATCCGGCTCCGGCGACTCGACGTTTTTCGACTCGTTCAACCTGACCGCCGGCCAAGACGAATGGACAGTCGTCGAGTCAGGGCAACAGGCGCTCAACAACAACTTTGGCTAGCTCACTCCCGGGAGTTGGCTCATCCAACCGTGAATCACGCCGAGCACCTCGGCGTTGTTGCGCTCGAGCATCATTCCGTGGCCGTTGCCGTGGATACCCTGGTCGGCGAGGCGCATGACCGTGCTGTTACACCCGGTCTGGTCGAGGAACGCCTTGAGGTGTCCGTCAAAGTAGGTGAACGGCGATGCTTCGGCCGTCACAATGGCAATCGGCACCCGCGCCAAGTTGGGCAGCTTGCGCGCTGGTTCCGCCTGAAGTGCCTCGGGGACCGGCTTCGATTCGTCAATCACCAACTGAATTTCAGACGGGTCGGCGACGGCAGGTTCGTAGTGCATCGGCGCTGCCGCGAGACCCCACGGGAGCTCCATTCCGGGGCGTCCCAAGAAAGGGGGGCCGATGATTTCGATGGCGGCCAGCCCGAGCACCAGTTCGGGGCGAGCATCCGCGGCAAGTATCGCGCCGGGGCCACCCGCTGAGTGGGCAAAAATAACTGCCGGACCAATGCGCTCGAGAAGACTGACCAGACGGTCACGCTCCCGTGCGTGCATTTCACCGAGGTTCGAGGGCAGTGGACCCTGCGAGGCCGCGAACTGGGCGAAGAGGTCGTCACTTCCGTCGAGTGCGCCGGGCCACTGCGTGTTGGGAGGCAGTGGGGGTCCCTGCGGGTCTCCAATAAAAATGCCAGTGAGCAACTCTGCGCCCCAGGTCGGCGTGGGTGCACCCAACGCCTCGGGGTCGTAGGGAGAACGACCGTGCCCCGGCCTGTCGACAACATAGACGGGATAGCCCTGCTCGGCCA
>CAIVOR010000008.1 GCA_903907615.1 uncultured Microbacteriaceae bacterium
AGTCAAGTGTCGTTCCGAGCGAGGGTGTCTCGGCGATGATGACGAGAAGCTCACCCGCCATCAGGCTTCGCCAGGCAAACGACCAACCCTGAACTAACCCCGCGACGTATGTAGGAAGTGCGGCCGGAAGGACGATGTCTCGGTACAACGCGACCGGACCCGCACCGAGGACGCGGCCCAAACGAGTGAACGCCGGCGGAACATGGTCGATACCGGCGATGACGCCGTTCGCGATGGACGGTCCCGCGCCGAGCACGACCACGAAGAGAATCGCCTGTTCGTTCAGTCCGAAGACGAGGATTGCGAGCGGGAACCATGCGATTGACGGCATGACCTGAAGTCCCGTGATGACGTTTCCAACGGCAAGGCGTAGCGGTTTGATGCGTGCGACCGCAATGCCAACGATGCTGCCGATGACGAGTGCAAGGAGGGAACCGGTTCCGGCTCGGGTAATGGTGGTTTTGACGGCGAGCCAGAAGCGTTCCGTTCCCACCATGTCGAACAAGGCGGCAAAAGTTTCAATCGGCCCGGGGAGGACGTAGCTGGGTCGCCATTCTGACAAGTACAGAATTTCCCACGCCCCGAGAACCAGGGCAATCGCGAACAATTTCGGCCACGTCCATGACCATGCGTCACGAATTGTGATTGTCGGAAGTCGGAAACGCGTATTGCTCATGAGTCTGCTCCTTGAAGGGTTCCCTGCTCTGCCTTGAGTCGGTTGGTCAATTCGGCGGCACGCGATGCGATGTCGTTCGAATCCATGGCGCGAGGGCGTTTTAGTGGAACCGATTGTTCATAGACGACTCGGCCGGGGCGACTTCCCATGAGAATGACGCGGTCGCCTAGCCGGACGGCCTCTCGCATGTTGTGGGTGACGAACACCACGGTCAGTCCCTGTGCGGCGACGATGCTTTCAATCTCGTCGTGAAGGTGGTCGCGCGTCATGGCATCGAGAGCACCGAGAGGTTCGTCCATGAGAACGATTTGTGCGCCTTGAGCGAGGCAGCGCGCGAGCGCAACACGCTGACGCATTCCTCCGGATAGCTCATGCGGCCGTTTGTCAGCCCATTCGCCCAGTCGCACTATTTCGAGCAATTCGGCGACGCGCGCATCCCGGTTTTTCCGAGAGACACCGGCGTAGTTCAGTGCGAGCTCAATGTTGCCGCGAGCCGTGAGCCACGGCAACAACGTGGCCTCTTGGAACATGAGCGCAATTTTCCCGTTGACCTCGAGCGTTCCGGCACTCGGTCTGTCCAAGCCCGCGAACAGGTTCAGGAGCGTCGACTTTCCGCAGCCCGACGCTCCAACGATTGTGACGAATTCTCCCGCACGAATTGTCATGTCGACTCCAGAGAGGGCGACCGTAGCCGCCCCCTCCGGGCCGAATGATTTACTGACATTATTCGTGCGGAGCATTACTTCCGCTTGTGTCATTACTTGACCGCAGCCTCTCCGCGTTCAATAAGAAGTGCATTGAGAAGATCGAGGCTATACAGCGTTCCCGGAAGACCGCCGGCGGCATCGATTTTGTCTTTTTCAAGAAGCCCTACGCTGACGGCGTGGTCGGCGGATGTGACCAGCGTGGTCGACAGCGGGTCGGCCGTGAAGTTGACGTTCTTCCAGGCCGCTGCGAGCACAGCCTCATCAATCGACGAACCGGTGAGGCCGGCAAGAGAGAGGTTCACAGCGGCTTGCGATCCAACAGGATCACTCGCAATGAAGTCGAGTGCAGAGAGGTGACCCTTGAGAAGTGCGGTCACGGCTTCGGGGTGCTGGTCAATGAAGCCGGTGCGGCAGACGATCACGGTCGTGACAAACTGACCGCCGTCCCAGAGGTCGGCTTCGTTTTGGAGAACGTGAGCACCAGCTTTGACGTAAGAGGAAACCCAAGGCTCGGGAACCCATGCACCGTCGATTTCCCCTGCCGAGAATGCGGCAAGTCCATCCGAGTTTGACTGCGGCTTGATTGACACGTCCCCGCCGCCTTCGACGTCAGTGGTGAATCCCTGATCGGTGAGCCAGTTACGTGCGGCGACGTCCTGGGTGTTTCCGAGTTGAGGGGTCGCGATCGTCAACCCAGCGAGATCGGCAGGGGCGTCAATGCCTTCGCGAACAACGAGACCCGCTCCGCCGGAGGTCGAACCCGCGACGATTCGAACCGCGGCGCCCTCGGACTGAACGTAGGCGTTGATCGCCGGGTTCGGTCCAATGTACGAGCAATCGAGTGAGTCGGCGAACAATGCGGTGACCACATCGGGCCCAGCGTTGAAGGCGGTCGGGGTGAGGGTGAGGTCAATCTCTTTCAGTTCCGTTTTAAAGAAACCCTTTTGAGTAGCGATGAGGCCAGGTGCGTGAGTGAGGTTGGGGAAGTATCCAAGGCGAACGGTCGTGATCGCGGGGACATCACTCGGGGCTGAATCAGGGGCACTCGGGGCTGAATCAGTGGACGCGGCACAACCCGCGACGAGGAGGATGGACGCGGCGGCTAGTGTCGCTCCAACTTGGGTGATGATTTTCATGAGTGCGGTAGTCCTTTCATTTGTTTGTCTATTGCATTGATAGAGAATATAGACGAAATAGTTTTGAATGTCAAACACCTCGAACTTTCGCGTCAATTAGGCTGAGAATATGAATCGGATGCTCATCACTGGTGGTGCGGGTTTCATCGGCTCCAACTTCGTTCACCACGTCATCGA
>CAIVOR010000009.1 GCA_903907615.1 uncultured Microbacteriaceae bacterium
GCCGCGCCCCGGTGGCGACCGTCCCTATTCGCCTCGTCCGGCGCGTGATGGCGATTCGCGTCCGCGCCGCGATAGCGACAGCTCTGGCCGCCCTCCGCGCACTGGCGGAGACCGACCCTATTCGGCTCGTCCTCCTCGTGATGGGGACCGGCCTCGCACTGACCGTCCTCGCACTGACCGTCCGCGGAGCGATCGCCCGTATGGGGACAGGCCGCGCGGGGATTGGAAACCCGAGGGCGGTGAGCGTCGTCCGTTCCGTGAGGAGATGACGCCCGACGAGATTTTGCGTATGGAGCTGCGACCCGTTCGCGAGCGCCACGATGATCCCGAGATTGATGCCGATCTCGATTGGAAAGAGCTGCATCCGCAAGCGCGTAACGAGCTCAAGGCTCTCACGCCAGAGAACGCCGAGTTTGTCGCTTTACACCTAGCGATGGCGGCTCGACTGATTGAGGTGGATCCGGAGCGAGCACATCAGCACGCTATTTCGGCATCACGTCGCGGTGGTCGTATCCCCGCGGTTCGCGAAACACTCGGCCTCACGGCTTACACAATTGGCGACTTCGCGTTGGCACTGCGTGAGTTGCGCACATTCCGTCGCATTTCGGGATCCGTGGATCAGGTGGCCCTCGAGGTCGACTGTGAGCGTGGCCTCGAGCGTCCCGAGCGTGGCCTCGAGCTTGCCCGGTCCATTGATCGAAAGAAACTGTCCGATGTTGCCGCCGTCAACCTGGCGATCGCCATGTCCGGTGCGCGACTCGACCAGGGCAACGCTGCGTTGGCGCTGGCCGAACTTGAAATTCCGCAGCTGAAGCCCGACACGGCCTTCGCCTACAGTCCCACACTCTTCCTGGCCTATGCCGAAGTGCTCGACGAACTTGATCGTGCACGTGAAGCGAAGCAGTGGCGCGAGCGCGCCGACGTGGCTCAGTCGGCACTCGATGAGGCGTTTGGCACGGCCGAGGAAGCCGAGGAGTTTGAGGTCGTTACAGAATACGACGAGCCTGAGGCTCCCGACTTCTCCGACTTTGTGACGGCAGACGAGTTGCCCGAGGAAGCAGATGTGGAGCAACTCGAGGTGGCAGCCGAGAGCAACGCCGAAGACGCGACTGAAGAACTGCCCGACGAACCAGTTGGTGATGACAAAGCCCCGAAAGTAGGGGAATAGTGGCTATATTCTCAAAGCGGAATGTATCCGGGGCTACACCATTGGACGGCGTGGAGGCACTGTTTGCAGACCTCGACGGTGTCGTTTACGCCGGCCCCGGAGCCATTCCCTTCGCCGTCGATAGCCTCAATGCGGTGGCTGCCGACATGCGCGTGGGTTACATCACCAACAACGCCTCGCGCACCGACGAATCCGTGGCGTCACACCTGCGCGAGCTCGGCCTGGCCTGCACCGCATCCGACATCGTGACCTCGCCACAGGCGGCCATGGGGATCCTGCGCGAGGTCGCCCCCGCGGGCAGCACGATTCTCGTTGTGGGTGGCGAGGGGCTGATCAGCGAGGTAACGAAGGCCGGCTTTGTCGTCACCGATTCGGCACACGACAGTCCGGCCGCAGTCATCCAAGGATTCTCACCCGACATTGGATGGACTCATCTGGCCGAGGCATCTTTCGCGCTCAACGCACGGAGTGACGCGCATCCTGACGGCATCCCGTGGATTTCTACCAACATGGACTGGACCATTCCCGTTGAGCGCGGCACCGCTCCGGGAAACGGCACGCTCGTGTCCGCTGTGCATTTGGCCGCCGGGCGAATGCCCGTCGTTGCGGGTAAGCCCGAGACAGCGATCTTTGATGAGGCCCGCAATCGATTCGACGTGACGCGCGCCCTTTATGTGGGGGACCGCCTCGACACCGACATCCTCGGGGCCAATCGTGCGCACATGAGCTCCGCCCTCGTGCTCACCGGAATCGATGGTCCCAAACAGGTCCTCGCCGCCCCGGAGGGTCAGCGCCCGGAGTTCATTCTGGGCGACCTGCGCGAACTACTGCTTCCCTACCCCGAGACTCTCGTCTCAAAGAAGGGTGCGGTCACAGTGGGAACGGCGACCGCGCGCATTGCCACAAACGACGTGGACATCGTCGTTGAGGATGCGGGCGACGGACTCGACCTGCTTCGTGCCACGTGCCAGCTGATCTGGCGCAGTGGTCGTGCCATTTACGGCTTCACGGTTCCCGAGCAGGCTTACACGCCGATTCGATAGGGCGTTTCCGCGCGAGGCGGGAGCGGACAATCGTGGCAGTTGACCCCGGTGCGATAACCTTGAGGCATGAGCAGCGAGCAGACGACGGGCAACGAACCCGCGCTGATTTCGCAGCTGTCGGTGGTGGAGGGCGAGCCGTTGGCTGACCGCGCCACAGGTTACACGGCCATCTACGAGGAGCTGCGTCAGCGGCTCGAGGGTGGCGACACATCGCGCGCGTGAGGCTCGCGTGACAGACGCCGCCGGGCGGCTCGACGTCGAGTGTGCGGCTCGCGGACTAGCGCGGTCACGAACGCACGCGCAAGAACTTATTGAGGCCGGTCGCGTTCGCGTTGACGGCAAGCAGGTTATCAAGCCGTCGCACAAGGTGGGAGCCGAGTCTCAGATCAACATTGAGGGGCTCGACCACTACGTCAGTCGCGGCGCGCACAAACTGATCGCTGCGCTGGACGCGTTTGGCATTTCGGTGACCGGCAAGCGTGCACTCGATGTGGGGGCATCGACGGGCGGTTTCACCCAGGTTTTGCTCGAGCGCGGTGCCTCGGAGGTGGTGGCCCTCGATGTCGGGCGCGCCCAACTGAGCCCGGGCATCCGCAGCGACGACCGCGTCTTCGTCATCGAGGGTGTCAACGGCAAGGGGTTGACGGCGGAGAATCTCAACGCGCTGGTGGGGCGAGAATTTGTTGCCGAGATTGTCGTCGCTGATCTTTCCTTTATCTCCCTGACTCACGTGATTCCGGCACTGAAGGCCACCGCGCCGGCAGCCGATTTCCTACTGCTGATCAAACCGCAGTTTGAAGTGGGGAGAACGGGCGTGCGCGAGGGAATCGTCACGAACCCGGCTTTGCGCGCGGACGCGATCCGCGCGGTGCTCTGGAGCGCCTTTGATGCGGGACTCGGCGTTGCCGGACTCATCTCCTCCCCAATCCTGGGCGGTCACGGAAATCACGAGTATCTCGTCTGGCTAAGCGCGAACGCGGGCTTAAATCCGTCAGAATGGGATGACACAGTCCATCGCGTGGCCGGAGTCTAATCGTGAGCAAGGTCCGCAACATCCTCGTGGTGTCACACACCGCGCAGCCCGATTCGCTCGAGGCGTGCGTTGAGGTGTGCCGACACCTGCGTGAGGCGGGTGCCACGGCCGTGTTGCGTGACATCGAACGCGATGCTGTGGCCGAGGTGGCGCCCGATCTCAGTGACCTCGCCGTGCTCGGCGACGGTGTGGATATTGCCGATGTCGAGTGCGCGATCGTCCTGGGCGGAGACGGCACGATCCTGCGTGCCGCCGAGGTGTTGCACGGCGCGGATGTTCCCCTTGTGGGGGTCAACATGGGGCGCGTGGGTTTTCTCGCCGAAGCCGAGCGTTCGGGACTCACGGAGACAGTAGCCCGCGTCTTGGCGCGCGACTACTCGCTTGAGAAGCGCAGCACGCTCGACGTTCGCGTTCTTGAGGGCACTAACGTGGTCTTTCACTCGTGGGCCCTCAACGAGGCCGCCATCGAAAAGGCGGCCAGCCGAATGCTCGAGGTGGTCATCGAGGTCGACCAGCATCCTCTCTCATCTTTTGGTTGCGACGGTGTTGTCGTGGCCACGCCCACCGGCTCTACCGCCTACGCCTTCTCGGCGGGCGGTCCCGTGGTCTGGCCCACTGTTTCTGCCATGGTTCTTGTCCCGCTCTCGGCGCACGCACTTTTTGCCCGGCCCATCGTCACGGCACCCACGTCACACATCGCGATCGAAGTCGAGTCGCACTCCGCACCCGGAGTTCTCACGTGCGACGGCCGGCGCAGTGTCGATCTCGCCCCCGGCGCTCGCGTCGTCATCACAACGTCCGAGGTATCCCTCACACTGGCGCGTATGCATCACGAAACGTTCACCGATCGACTCGTGCACAAGTTTGACCTGCCGGTCACGGGATGGCGTGGCCCCGGAGGCGGAGGTCGGGAATGATCGACGAGATCCGCATTCGCGACCTTGGCGTGATTGCCGAAGCGCACCTGCCGCTCGGCCCCGGCTTCACGGCCATCACGGGTGAAACGGGCGCGGGTAAGACCATGGTCGTCACGGCTCTCGGCTTGCTGCGTGGCGAGCGCGCCGAAACCACGCGGGTGCGATCCGGCTCGAGCGAGGCCTGGGTTGAGGGTCGGTGGCACTTGGCCAACCCTGAATCCGTGCGTTCACGTGTGGAGGATGCGGGCGCAACGCTCGAGGGCAACGAACTCCTCATGGGCCGCTCGGTTTCTGCTGAAGGCCGGTCGCGTGCCGTTGTGTGCGGACGCTCTACCCCAATCGGCACACTGGGAGAAATTGGCGACGTGCTCGTGGCGGTGCATGGTCAATCCGAACAAGTGCGGTTGCGTTCGTCGAGCGCCCAGCGAGAGATGCTCGATCGTTTTGCCGGCGGCGCTCACGCCGAGGCGCTCACCCACTACTCTCATACCTACCGCCAGTGGCACGAAAACCAGGTCGAGCTTGAGCAACTGATTACCGAACGCGACGCTCGCGCCCGCGAGGCCGAAGACCTGCGGCAGGCGATGTCCGAAATCGAAGCGGCTGCTCCCCAGCCCGGCGAGGACATCGAGCTGGCGGAGCTGGCCGAGCGACTCACCAATTCCGAGGAGCTTCGCACCGCGACCGCACAGGCGCGCGAAGCCCTATCGGATAGCGGTGCCGATGGGGGAGATGCGCTCGCGCTGATCGAGTCTGCCCGACGCACCCTCGACAAGGTGGCGGCAGTCGACACCGCACTCGCCGAAATTCGCGATTCACTCGATGCGCTCTCCGCTCAGGTGGGCGATGCCTCCCACCGGCTCTCCAGTCATCTCGCGGCCCTCGAGGGGGAGGGCAATCACGACCTCGACCTCATCCAGCAGCGCCGTGCCGACCTCGCCATGCTCATGCGTCGCTATGGGCCGACCCTCGAGGAAGTTTTGGCGTACCTCGATTCGGGCAGCCGACGCCTCCTCGAACTTGACTCCGACAACGAGCGCATCGATGAGTTGCAGCGCGACGTCGAAGTGCAGGAGCGCGCTGTCTGGGATGCCGCCCTCCGCATTCGCGGCGAACGCGAACAGGCCGCGGTGCGTTTGTCCGCCGACGTCACCTCCGAACTCGCCGCACTGGCCATGCCCGACGCGCAGTTGTTTGTTCGCGTGGCGCACCTCGACGCCCCCGGCCCGCACGGTGCCGACTCCGTCGAGATTCTTCTTCGCCCGCACCCGGGTAGCGAGCCCATGCCCGTGAGCAAGGGCGCCTCCGGGGGTGAGCTCTCTCGTGTGATGCTGGCGCTCGAGGTTGTTATCGCGTCGGTCGACACCGTTCCCACCTTTGTGTTCGACGAGATTGACGCGGGCGTGGGCGGCGCGGCCGCCATCGAAATCGGTCGCCGTCTTGCGCGTCTGGCCCAGCGATCACAGGTCATCGTGGTGACGCACCTCGCGCAGGTCGCGGCCTTTGCCAACAACCACCTCACGGTTCAGAAAGACACGTCGGGGGAGTTCACCGAGTCGAGTGTGCACCGCCTGCAGGGCGAGGAGCGTGCTGCCGAGATGGCGCGTCTGCTCTCTGGTCTCTCCGACAGCGACACTGGCCTCGCCCACGCGCGTGAACTGCTCAACATGGCCGGACAGTACTAACCACTTTTTCGCATCGAATTCTGGGCGTGTCGGTCGGATTACCGGCAAGCTCACACCCGGGCGCTGGTAGTGTGAAATCCCGTGGTGGAGACTTCCGGAAATAAAGTGACCAAGCATATTTTTGTCACGGGTGGTGTGGTCTCCTCGCTCGGCAAGGGCCTGACGGCAGCTAGTCTGGGCAATCTGCTCACCGCTCGCGGTCTTCGCGTGGTGATGCAGAAACTCGATCCGTATCTCAACGTCGATCCCGGCACTATGAACCCGTTTCAACATGGCGAAGTGTTCGTCACCGATGACGGCGCCGAGACCGACCTCGACATCGGGCACTACGAGCGCTTCCTCGGCATCAACCTGTCGCAGGCCGCCAACGTCACCACGGGGCAGATTTATTCTCAGGTCATCGCCAAGGAGCGTCGTGGTGAATACCTCGGTGACACGGTTCAGGTCATTCCGCACATCACGGATGAAATCAAGCGCCGCATGCGTCTGCAGGCACAGGATGATCCACAGCCCGACGTGATTATCACC
>CAIVOR010000010.1 GCA_903907615.1 uncultured Microbacteriaceae bacterium
ATCATTCTGTCCGCTGAGGCAACTGTGGCGGAGGGCCTCGCCATGATCCGCCGTCTCGAGACACACCCCGCGTTAGCGGCAGAAGTGTGCATCACGCTGCCGCCTTACGAGTCCCCCACCGGACGCCTGCTCGGTGTCGTGCACTTTCAGCGCATGCTGCGCTACCCGCCGCACGAGCGCCTGGGCGGCCTGATCGACGAAAGCACCGAACCGGTGAACGTGGGCACGAGTGCCGCCGAAGTGTCGCGCATCCTGGCCAGTTACAACCTGGTCTCGGTCCCCGTGGTCGACGATGCGGGTCGGCTCGTGGGCGTGGTCACCATCGATGACGTGCTCGACTACATCCTGCCCGACGATTGGCGCAGTCACGACGACGACGCCAGCACGCCCAAGCGACGCAAGACGCGCACGCGCTCCAAGGCGCCCGTGACCGCAACCACCAATTCCAAGCCCACCACCCGCAAGAGGAAGGAGTAATCGTGGCACGCAGCACCAACGACGTCGACGACTACTTCGACTCCCCCAAAGGCATGGGCCCCCGCCTGATTCGCCCCACCCGCTCGCGCGACCGCTTCGGCCGATCCACGGAGTCGATTGCGCGCGCCATGGGCACGCCCTGGTTCCTACTGGGGCTCACCGTGTTCTGTATCGTCTGGATCACGTTCAACGCGTTTGCCCCCGAGGCCTGGCGTTTTGACTCGGCAGCGATTGGCTTCACCGCACTCACCCTGCTGCTGTCGCTTCAGGCGTCGTACGCGGCACCCATGATCCTGCTGGCACAGAACCGCCAGGATGACCGCGACCGCGTTCAGTTTGAGCAGGATCGCGTGCGCGCCGAGCGCAATCTGGCCGACACCGAGTACCTCGCCCGCGAGGTCGTGGCCCTTCGGCTCGCCATGAAGGATCTGGCAACGAAGGACTTCATTCGGCAAGAACTGCGCGAACTGCTCGCCGAACTCGACAGCGAGCGCGCCGCGAAGCCCGCATCGACCTCGACCCGTTCGGCCGCGCGAACTGCTCGCGCCTCATCCGCACGAGCTCCGCGCACCAAGTGACGGCATCCTCGCCGGCGTCGGCAGAGAGCGTTCGCGCACAGGTAGGCACCATTCTCGATCCGGAGATTCGCCGACCACTGGCCGACCTCGGCATGATCGGCGAGGTCTCGGTTGACGGCGACGCGGCCCGCGTGAACGTTCGACTCACCATCGCCGGGTGTCCCGCGGCACGAGAGATCGAGTCGGCCGTCCGTGACGCCGCACTGGCGGTTCCCGGGATTACCGACGCCACGGTCGACGTGACCGTGATGACGACCGAGGAGCGCGGTGAGCTGATGGCTCGACTGCGACCGGGTGGCACAACCATGGCCTTTGGTCCGGAGTCGGGCACGCGCGTGATTGCGGTGACCAGTGGCAAGGGCGGCGTGGGAAAGTCGAGCGTGACCGTGAACCTTGCCGTCGCCTGTGCGCAGCGGGGACTTCGCGTGGGCATCCTCGATGCCGACGTTTACGGGTACTCCATCCCCGCGCTGATGGGTCTCGCGCCCGAGGGCATCCCCGTTCGCCCCACCCGACTCGACGACGCCATCGTGCCGCCTGTGGCGCACGACGTCAAAGTGATCTCCATCGGCATGTTCGTCGACGACACCGATGTAGCGGTGGCCTGGCGCGGGCCCATGCTGCAGCGCACGGTCTCGCAGTTTCTCACCGACGTGTATTTTGGTGACCTCGACGTTCTGCTCATCGACCTTCCGCCCGGCACGGGCGATGTGGCCATCACGGTCGGACAGATGCTCCCCCACTCCGACGTGCTCATTGTGACCACACCACAGCCCTATGCCGCCGGCGTGGCCATTCGCGCGGGCGGACTCGCGGCTCAGACGGGTCAGCGCGTGATTGGTGTCGTGGAGAACATGAGCGCGGGCGTGCAGGCCGACGGCACGACACTCGACGTCTTCGGATCGGGGGGAGCCGCGGCGGTCGTGGCCGGTCTTGCCCGACAGTCGGTCGCCACCGAGGTGCTGGGTCACGTCCCCCTCAGTTCGCTCATGGCTCAGGCGGCAGACGCCGGCGTCCCTCTCGTTGCCTCGCACCCCGATGACGCGGCCGCGAGGGAACTCACCCGCATTGCCGACACGCTACTCAAACTCACGGCGCGCAAAGACCGCGGCCTTCCGCTGGCTCCTCGCTAATCGGACGTTGCCGAGCTAAGCCAGTTGGCGGGCGTGGCGGCGCTGAGCAACGAAGAGGGTAACCACAACCACGGCGGGCCACGTCGACTCGGCGTCGGCGGCAAGTCGTTCGACGAGACCGACGTAGCCCAGTGTCGGACTGCTCCACACGCCGAGGAACCACAGGCACAGGGCTCCCAAAAAGACGGTGCCACCGACCGCGGCCCACGGGCGCACGATCCAAGGGTACGTGGCCCGCACGCGCATTCCGAGTACCGGCCAGACAGCGAGCAAGACGAAGCCGATCATGGCCGCAATGCGGTGGGGCACCGACGTTCCTTCGACCGTGGGAAGAGGAAAGAGACCCACGGTAAACGTGGCGACACCTGCGAGTCCGAGGGCCACTCGACCGGGAATGCCAATGCCGGGCGTGAATGCCGCCGTGACCATATGACAGACGGCCGTGCACAAAAAGATCACCGTGACGAATAGGTGTGTTGGTGCCGTGAGCGCCGCCAGCTCGCTGATGGTTTGCGATATCGGTGAGAAACCGGGAAACATCTGTTCGCCCGCAATCGTTGCACCGATGAACAGGACTGGTGCGAGCAGCGACGAGATGAGGGCGGCCCGTCGAACGTACATGTTACGTGGCTTCCATATCGAACGGCGCTGATCCCGCCTTCGCGCGGGCCGGGCGCGGGCGCGCGGGTGAGGCGACCGGTGCCGCGACTGTTGCCGCTGTTGCGGGAGCTTGTGGTGTGTCTAACAGCGCATCGCGAATGATGCGTCGCGGGTCGTACTGGCGAGGATCGAGCGTGCGCCAGTCGACATCATCGAACTCGTCGCCCATCTCTTCGCGCATGCGCTCTTTGGCGCCCGTCGCCATATTGCGGATGCCCTTGACCAGGCGGGCAAGACCTGCGGCGTACTGGGGCAGACGTTCGGGGCCGAGCAGGAAAACGGCGAGAACGCCAATCACCAGCAACTTTTCGAAGGTCAGACCAAACACGAGTACCAGATTACTCTTCGGGACTTGCCAGCGCGCTTCGGTAGGCTGAGGGCGACGGGAGGAATCGTGACCTTTAGCGAAATTGATGCACGCTACATCGCTGAGTTTGCCGACGAGACGCGAACACAGTTGACGGCCCGCTCCCTCGCCCACGAACACGGTGTCCCCGTCATTCCGCCGGCAACCGGTGCTCACTATGCCACCATTGCCGGCGCGACGAGCGCCCAGAACATCGTTGAGGTGGGCACTGCCTTTGGTGTCTCCGGTCTCTGGTTGTTGCGCGGGGCTCCCGGCGCAATCCTCACCTCGATTGACGACGGCTATGACCGACAGGAGCAGGCCAAGCCGCTCTTTGCCGAGGCGGGATTTGCCGCCAATCAGATTCGGCTGATCACCGGGCGTGCCAGCGATGTCTTGCCCCGGCTCAATGAAAACGCGTACGACGTTGTCGTGGTGGACGGTGACCCGGCCCACGTAGCGACGTACGTTGAACACGCGCTGCGTCTGGTTCGCGTGGGCGGGGTCGTGATGGTTCCCCACGTCCTGTGGAAGGGCGAAGTGTCAGACCCCACTAAGCGTGGAGCGATTCCCACAGCCTTCCGCAAGATGCTGCTGGACGTGCGCGACGGTACCGATCTCGTGTCCAGC
>CAIVOR010000011.1 GCA_903907615.1 uncultured Microbacteriaceae bacterium
CGGCGCGCAAGGTCGGCATCGTGTTCACGGAGTTGCCCTATCTCATCGGCCCCGAGAAGGTCATCGACAAGATCAAAGACGGTGTCACGAGCAAGCGACTCTCGGGAATCAGCAATGTCATCGACCTCACGGATCGTCACCACGGGCTCAAGCTCGTTGTTGAGATTAAGACCGGCTTCAACCCCGAGGCCGTTCTCGAGCAGCTGTACCGTTTTACGCCCCTCGAAGACTCGTTCAGCATTAACAACGTTGCCCTCGTGCAAGGTAGCCCCCAAACACTGGGGCTGAAAGGCCTACTCGAGGTGTACCTCGAACACCGCAAAACAGTGGTCACACGACGCTCGGCGTTCCGACTCGCTAAGCGACAGGAGCGCCTCCACCTTGTGGCCGGTCTGCTCATTGCCATCGCCGACATTGATGAAGTCATTCAGGTGATTCGCTCGAGCGATGATGCCGATCGCGCCCGAGCCACGCTCATGTCCGTCTTTGACCTCAGCCAGCCGCAGGCCGACTACATTCTGGAGTTGCGCCTGCGTCGACTGACAAAGTTCAGCCGCCTGGAACTCGAGAAGGAATCGGGAGAGCTTTCCCGAGAGATTGTGGAACTCGAGCAGATTCTGGCCTCTCCCGAACGCTTGATTCAGGTCGTGGGAGATGAACTCACGGCAACGGCAGTGGCGCTGGGCACACCGCGTCGCACCGAACTGAGCGACTCCGAGATAGTTGTGACCCCGGCGCGCGGCGACGCCACGGTGGCTTCTCTCGAGGTTGAGGACTCTCCGTGCCTCGTGACCATGAGCTCCGACGGGTATTTGATGCGCCTCGATGGCACGACCACAACCGGTTGGAACCTGGCCAAGAGAACCGTGCACGACGGCCTGCGCTCGAGCGTGATCACCAGCCGGCGCGCCGAGATTGGCGCCGTCACCTCTCGTGGTCGAGTCGTCGCCATGTCTCCCGTGACCTTGCCGCACTCCCCCGTCGATGCTCCGTCCCTCAAGGGCTCGGTGGCCGCCAATCGCTACATCGACCTCGAGAAGGGCGAGACGGTTCTGGCTCTCGTGACACTTTCCGACGGGGTGCTCGCTCTCGGAACCGCTCAGGGCGTGGTCAAGCGCATCGATTTCGCCTCGGCGGGCATTAAGCCGGGACAGCAGATCATCGCTCTCCAGCCCGGCGACTCCGTGGTGGGCGCGGCACTCGCCACCGACGACCACTGGCTCACCTTCATTACCTCCGACGGACAGCTACTGAGGTTCGAGGCAAGCAGCGTGCGGCCCCAAGGTGGCGGAGCCGGTGGCATGGCGGGCATCAAACTCGCTCCGGACGCTCACGTGGTCAGCTTTACCTCGGTGGGTTCGGTAGAGGCAGCCACCGTTGTCACCGTTTCGGCGAGCCTCGAAACTCTCCTGGGTACCGGAGCCCAGCGCGTCAAGGTGTCACCACTGAGCGAGTTCCCCGCAAAGGGTCGCGCGACGCAGGGTGTTCGCGCGCACTCATTCCTCAAAGGCGAGGACGTTCTCACTACGGCCTGGGCTGGGTCATCGCCGTGCATCGCGAGCGCTTTGGACGGTAAGCCTGTCGAGCTACCCACCGAACTCGCCAAGCGCGACGCGTCGGGCACCAAGTCCGATGGCGACATTAGTTTCCTGGGCGCCGCTTTCGCTGGCTAGGCGTTCGCCACGCGGGAGCAGCGCCGACTAAACGTCGATGCGATCGCGCGACATTCGCGCGGAACCTTCGACAATGAACTCACGGCGCGGTGCGACCTCACTGCCCATGAGAAGTTCGAACATCGTGTCCGCCGCGGCGGCATCCTCAACCCGAACGCGGCGCAGTGAACGGTGTTCTCTGTCCATGGTTGTTTGCGCCAGCTGGTCGGCATCCATTTCCCCGAGGCCCTTGTAGCGCTGGATGGGCTCCTGATAGCTACGCCCCGCTTTGCGCAACTTGTCGAGCACCTGGTGCAACTGGTCCTCAGAGTAGGTGTACAACACGTCGTTGGGTTTAGAGCCCGGATTAATGGCCACCACGCGGTGCAGGGGTGGAACCGCGGCAAAGACCCGACCCGCCTCGATGAGCGGCCGCATGTAACGGAAGAAGAGCGTGAGCAGGAGTGTGCGGATGTGCGCGCCGTCGACGTCGGCATCGCTCATGATGATGACCTTGCCGTAGCGCGCCACGTCAAGGTCAAAGCTACGCCCCGAGCCGGCGCCAATCACCTGAATGATTGCGGCACACTCGGCGTTGTTCAGCATGTCGGCCACACTGGCCTTCTGCACGTTCAGAATCTTTCCCCGGATGGGCAAGAGGGCCTGATACTCGCTGCGCCGGGCCAACTTGGCCGTGCCGAGCGCCGAGTCACCCTCGACGATGAAGAGCTCGCTTTCGGCAACATCGCTGCTACGGCAATCAACGAGCTTGGCCGGAAGACTCGACGACTCAAGAGCTGTCTTGCGTCGTTGCGTCTCCTTCATGGTTCGGGCCGAAATCCGGCCTTTCATCTCCGAGACGACCTTCTCGAGCACGAGCGCGCTTTGGGCCTTGTCGTCGCGCTTGCCCGAGGTGAGCCGTTCGGTGAGCAACGTGGTAACGACCCCGGCCACAATTTGGCGTGCTGCCGGCGTGCCCAATACTTCTTTTGTCTGTCCCTCAAACTGGGGTTCGGGAACGCGCACGGTAATGACGGCGGTGAGGCCCGCCATCGCGTCTTCCTTTTCGACCTTGTCCGAACCGGCCTTCAGGCGGCGAGCGTTGGCCTCCACCTGCGCGCGGATGACCTTCAGCAGCGACTGCTCGAAACCCTGTTGGTGAGATCCGCCCTTGGGAGTGGCGATGATGTTCACGTACGACTTCACGACCGTGTCGTAACCGGTTCCCCAGCGCAGCGCGATGTCGACGTGGCAGGTGCGCTCGACTTCCTGAGAGACCATTCCGCCGTCGTCCTGAAGCACCGGAACGTTTTCGGTGAAGGTGGCATCGCCGGTCAAACGCCACGTTGCCGTGATGGCCTCGTCCGGTGCCAAGAAGTCCACGTATTCCGCGATGCCCCCACTGAACGAGAACTCGCTGATCTCCGGGGTGCCCGTTCGGCTGTCGTCGATCCGCATGTGGAGACCAGGGACGAGAAACGCTGTTTGCCGAGCTCGCGCGGCAAGCTCCTCCGTGCTGAACTCCGCACCCGGCGTGAACACCTGCGAGTCGGCCCAATAGCGAACACGCGTTCCCGTGACGCCCTTCGCCACTTTGCCGACCTTGCGAAGTTGGCTCGAATCGTCGAAGGCCGTAAAGGGCGACTCGGGTGAGAGCCCGGCTGAATCGTCAAAGGTTCCGGGCTCACCACGGTGAAACGACATGGCCCACGTCACGCCGTCCCGGTCCACCTCGACATCGAGTCGTTCGGAGAGGGCATTGACCACGGAGGCACCGACACCATGGAGACCGCCGGAGGCAGCGTATGACCCGCCACCGAACTTGCCGCCGGCGTGGAGTTTGGTGAACACAACTTCCACACCGCTCAGACCGGTTTTGGGTTCGATATCAACGGGAATGCCACGACCCGTGTCGCGCACTTCGACTGAGCCGTCCTGGTGCAGGATGACGTTAATTGTGGCGCCGTTACCCGCCAGAGCCTCATCCACGGAGTTGTCGATGACCTCCCACAGGCAGTGCATGAGTCCACGAGAATCCGTCGATCCGATGTACATGCCCGGACGTTTGCGGACCGCTTCAAGCCCCTCAAGGACCGACAGGTGTCGGGCCGAGTACTCCGCGCTGGCCACAATTCTCCTCAGGAAAACTTACGAAAGTGCCCTTTTCGGTGGGCACAGTCATAACCTACTTGGCAGTTCTCGCCTCTGCCGTCACCACACCGGACCGGGGGAACAATATGCTTTCAGCGAAATGCCCACGAAGAGTGAGGACTCTGTCAGACGCTCGTGGTTAAGTAGGGGATGTACGCACGAGTTCACCCACATCGCAGGAGGATGCCATGACAACGGTAGAGGCAACGGAGACGGCTAACGAAGATCGCCCCCAGACGCTCACCGCGTTTGACCGCTGCGACAGCTGTGGCGCCCAGGCGTACATGCGCGTCACCATGGCGTCGGGTGGCGAGTTGCTCTTCTGCGCACACCACGGCAACAAGCACCGCGAGAAGCTCACCGGTCCCGGCAACGTCTGGTACGACGAGAGCTACCGACTTTCCGGCGGTCAGGGCTAGTCGACGAGCTTTTCAGTTCGTCGACTCGCCGGTAGTTCGGTCGCGACCTATTCGAGGTAGTCGCGCAGCGACTGCGATCGCGACGGGTGGCGAAGCTTCGCCATGGTCTTGGACTCAATTTGCCGGATGCGCTCGCGCGTGACGCCAAAGGTGTCGCCGATCTGGTCCAGCGTCTTGGGGATGCCGTCACCCAGGCCGAAGCGCATGCGAATCACGCCGGCTTCGCGCTCTGAGAGGGAGTCAAGCAGCGACTCAAGCTGCCGTTGCAGCATGGTGAAGCCCACCGCATCGGCGGGCACAACGGCCTCGGTGTCTTCAATCAGGTCACCAAACTCGCTGTCGCCGTCTTCACCGAGCGGCGTGTGCAGCGAAATAGGTTCGCGTCCATACTTCTGGACTTCGACTACCTTCTCGGGCGTCATGTCCAACTCGCGCGAGAGTTCTTCGGGCGTGGGTTCGCGCCCAAGGTCCTGAAGCATCTGGCGCTGAACGCGGGCCAACTTGTTAATGACCTCGACCATGTGCACCGGGATTCGGATGGTGCGAGCCTGGTCGGCCATGGCGCGTGTGATGGCCTGACGAATCCACCACGTGGCATAGGTCGAGAACTTAAAGCCCTTGGTGTAGTCAAACTTCTCGACGGCACGAATGAGGCCGAGGTTTCCCTCTTGGATGAGGTCGAGGAACTGCATGCCACGACCCGTGTAGCGCTTGGCCAAGGAAACGACGAGACGCAGGTTGGCACCCAGAAGGTGGCTCTTCGCACGCTGTCCGTCACGGGCAACCCACATCAGTTCACGCTTGAGTTGCTTTTCAATGCGCGACGTGGTGGCGAGCTTGTCCTCGGCGAAGAGACCCGCTTCGATGCGCATTGCCAGCTCAACCTCTTCGGCGGCATTCAGCAGCGGCACCTTACCGATTTGCTTGAGGTAGTCCTTGACGGGGTCGGCGGTGGCTCCAGTGATCAGGGTCGAATAGACGGGAACGTCGTCCTCGTCGTCGGACATGCTCAGGACAATCGCGCCCGTGGGAACGGGCTCGTCGGATGTGGATCTCTTCTCTTCACCGTCATCGTCCGCGTCGGCGTCTGCGTCTTCGGGGACGTCAGCCACTTCGACATCGTCGATGACGACGTCGACAACAACGACATCATCGACATCGTCTTCATCAATATCGGGAATGACATCTTCTGGCAGGTCACCCTCAGCCGCAATTACGGGTGCACCCTTCTTTGCCGAGCCGGAACGCGCCGCTGGAGCCTTCGCCGCGGGGGCCTTAGCGGGAGCCTTGGCCGCGGGAGCCTTGGCCGCAGGAGCCTTGGCCGCGGGGGCCTTAGCGGGAGCCTTAGCCGCGGGGGCCTTAGCGGGAGCCTTCGCCGGAGGAGCCTTGGCCGCAGGAGCCTTCGCGGGAGCCTTAGCCGCAGGAGCCTTCGTCGCAGTTGCCTTAGCGGGAGCCTTGGTCGCAGGAGCCTTCGCAGCAGTCTTGGGCCCGGCAGTCTTGGGCGCGGCTGCCTTGGCGGGAGCCTTCGCGGGAGCCTTTACGGCAGGAGTGGACTCAGCCGAATCAGACTCGGGCTTCTTCCGACGACCAAATAGTGCCATGGGCCTCAACTACTCCTTACGACCGGGCTGACGGTGCGTCCTGCCCACTACGAGGACCCATGTCAAGCCCCCCGAAGGAGACCTGATGGGTCCTGCGTCTATTGTTGCACGTTCGTCTGACGGTCAACGCCACGGACCGGTCACCGCCGACTAGGAGTCAAAGAGTGAATCGCCGTCGGAATTTTCGGTGGTGCGTCGCAAGGCCAAGAATTTCTCGAGCTCCGCGGCGATCTCATCGGCGGACGGCAGCGGACCCTGATCGTCGAGATTTGCGGGACGAACGGCGTTGTCGGCCATATAGGCGTCGTAGCGCTGCTCGAGCGCGGTGACCAACTTGGCCAACTCCTCGTTCGATTCCTTTTGCTCATCAATCTTGGCCAGGAAGGTGCGGCCTTCTTCGCGCAGACGATCCGTGGGAAAGACGAGACCCGTCGCGAGTGAAATCATTTCCAACGCTTTGATGGCTGCCGGCGGAAATTCCGTGTCACCCAAGTAGTGAGGAATCAAGAGGACAAAACCGACAACGAGATCGTCGCGTTGATGCATGCGGTACTCCACGAGGTGCATAGCCGTGGCCGGCACCTGCGTGTGCGGGCGCCACACGGAGTGCGACGCAACGAGGTCGGCGCGGTTGCCGCTCACCGTGGTGCCGAGCGGACGCGTGTGAGGGGTGGGCATGGGGATTGCGTGAACCCAGGTGGTTGACGAGACGTCGAAGAGACGCGCGAGCTCGAGCACCGCGTCGGCGAAAGCATTCCACTTAAAGTCCGGTTCATAACCGGTGAGAAAGAGGAATGGGCGACCGATGTCGTCTTTGACGAGGTAGAGACCCAAACGTGGCGGCTCGTAACCGGTGAGGTGGTCCTGGTCGAAATAAATCACGGGACGCCGCGCCCGGTAGTCGAGCAGCTGGTCGTGATCAAATTCACCAACCAGGCGACTGTCGAGGGTGTCGAGGATGTAGTCGGTGAACTGGGTCACGGCGTTTCCGGAATCGGTGAAGCCCGTGATACCTGCGACCAGGGGAAGCCCCCGAGGAACGTCGGCGACACTCACGCTAAACGAGAAGAGAGAGTTGACCGACATGTGCCCAGTTTACGCTCCGGCTCACGCGGTAACCCGGGTGTTCGCCGAGGGCACACGGCTAGCATGGACCCGTGACCCTGCCTCAGTTGCGCCTCAGCGCCACCGCCCCGTCCGGCACGTCGGTTCGCGTTGTGGGCGTCTCGGGAGACTCCACTCATCGCCACCTGCATGCCGATGCTTCGCTCCAGTATCTGACTGAGGTACTTCCCGTCGTCCTGCCCTCCACCGCCGTCGATTCGTTGACGCGAATTCCCGATCCGCGTGATGCCTCCCGAGCCATCGTCTTTGTCGGTCTCGGGTCTGGCGTCACGGCACATTCCGTTCGTCTCGCGGCAGGTTCCGCGGTGCGCAAGCTTGCCGGAAGTGGCGCCGTTGACTTCTCATTAGGGCTCGATGACTCCGACGTGGTGGCCGCACTGGCCGAAGGAGCATTTCTCGGGGCATACACCTTCACGGCATACAAGCGAGACACCAGCAAGATTCTGAAACCCGTCTCCAGCGTTCACGTCACAACGGCAGCGAAGTTGAGCAAAGCTCGCGTCGATTCACTGCGGCAACGCGCTGAGGCCGTTGCCCTCATCAAAGATCTCGTCAACACCCCCGCAAACGATCTCTATCCGGAGACCCTGGTCGAACGGGTGCGGAAGTCGGTGGCGTCGCTGCCGATTACCGTCGCGGTGTGGGACGAAAAGAAACTCGCTCGAGATGGCTTTGGCGGGATACTCGGCGTCGGGCAGGGTTCACATCGACCCCCGAGGTTGATGAAACTGAGTTACCGGCCTGCGGGCGCGAAGAAGCACCTGTCGCTTGTCGGCAAAGGCATCACCTTTGACACTGGCGGACTCTCGCTCAAGACGCCCACCGGCATGGTCGGCATGAAATACGACATGACGGGTGCCGCCACCGTCGCAGCGGTCATCCGCGCTATCGCGCAAGCGGGACTGGCGATTCGAGTCACGGCCTGGTTGGCCATCGCCGAGAACATGCCCAGCGGTTTCGCCACCCGGCCCAACGATGTTCTGACCATGCATGGCGGCACCACCGTCGAGGTACTCAACACGGACGCGGAAGGTCGCCTCGTTTTGGCAGACGCCCTTGTGGCAGCTAGTGCGGAGCGCCCCGACATGGTGATCGACGTCGCAACCCTGACGGGCGCGGCTACCGTGGCGCTCGGAACACGGCACGTCGGAGCGATGGGCTCCCCCGAAGAGATTTCCCGGCTCGCGGAAGTGGCCACTGAATGTGGCGAGAACATTTGGCCCATGCCAATTCCCGACGAGAGCAGGGCAATCCTTGCCTCAGACATCGCGGACATCGCCAACGCGAAGCCGGGCAATACCGCCGGTGGCATGCTCGTCGGGGCGGCATTCCTCCGCGAATTTGTGGGCACTACGTCCTCCGCGCCACAGGCACCTCGACTTCCCTGGATTCACTTGGACATAGCGAGTACAGCGAATAACGCCGGAAGCGCCTATGGGTTCACCGGCTCGGGCCCGACGGGCACCACCGCCCGCAGTCTGATCTCGTTCGCCGAGGCGCTCGCCCGAAAGTAGTAGTCTCATTGCGGAAACGATGACACAACCGTCGTTCCGTGTCGTGGGGTTGCAACCTCATAATCCTCTATACCAAGGAGTGACCTTTCGTGTCTCAAGACTCTTTTGACCTCGTCGTTCTCGGAGGCGGAAGCGGTGGCTATGCCGCAGCAATTCGCGCAACGGAACTCGGCATGTCCGTAGCCCTCGTGGAATCCGACAAGCTCGGCGGCACCTGCCTGCACCGCGGGTGTATTCCCACCAAGGCGCTCCTGCACGCGGCCGAGGTGGCCGACGTCACGCGCGAGTCAGCCGAGTACGGCATCCTGTCGCAGTTCAACGGCGTCGACATGGTCGGCGTCAACGCCTACCGCGACAACATCGTGGCCAAGAAGTACAAGGGTCTGCAGGGCCTGATCAAGCAGCGCGGGATCGAAGTTGTCGAAGGTCGCGGCAAGTTGACCTCGCCCACCACGGTGACCGTGGGCGATCGTGTGCTCACCGCCAAGAATGTGGTGCTCGCCACGGGCTCTTACTCAAAGTCACTTCCCGGCCTCGAGATTGGTGGTCGCGTGATCACCAGCGAGACCGCACTGCTCATGGACTACGTCCCGGCCAGCGTCGCGATTCTCGGCGGTGGCGTGATTGGTGTCGAGTTTGCCTCGGTATGGAAGTCACTGGGAGCGAACGTCACCATCATTGAGGGCCTCCCCCACCTGGTTCCCAATGAGGAAGAGACCATCAGCAAGAACCTCGAGCGTGCCTTCCGCAAGCGGGGCATCGATTTCACAGTGGGTGTGCGCTTCCAGTCGGTGAGTCAGGATGACCAGGGAGTCGTGGTCACGCTCGAAAACGGCGAGACAGTCACTGCCGACATCCTGTTGGTGGCCGTCGGTCGCGGCGCCGCCACCGAGGGCAACGGTTTTGAAGAAGTGGGCATAACGATGGATCGCGGCTACGTCATCACCGATGACCGCCTCGCCACGAGCGTTCCCGGCGTCTACGCCGTGGGCGACATCGTCCCCGGACTGCAGCTGGCACACCGCGGCTACCAGCAGGGCATCTTCGTCGCAGAAGAAATTGCTGGACTGAGTCCTCTTGTCGTGCCCGACGTCAACATCCCCAAGGTCACCTACAGCGAACCCGAGATTGCCTCGGTGGGACTCTCCGAAGCCAAGGCCGTCGAGCACTACGGCGCCGAGAAGGTCGCCGCCTATGAGTACAACCTTGTCGGCAACGGCAAGAGTGAAATTCTGGGCACCGCTGGCATTGTGAAGGTCGTGCGCGTTGTCGACGGACCCGTTGTCGGCGTTCACATGATTGGCTCGCGTGTTGGAGAACTCGTGGGCGAAGCTCAACTCGTGGTGAACTGGGAAGCGCAACCCGAAGACATCGCGCCTCTTCTGCACGCGCACCCCACTCAGAACGAATCGCTGGGCGAAGCCTTCATGTACCTGGCCGGCAAGCCCCTTCACACCGTCTAAGCGTTCTAGACTTCACTCGATATCAGCAAGCACAGGAGCAAATTTTCATGAGCGAATCCGTTAGCCTCCCGGCACTCGGCGAAAGCGTCACCGAAGGCACCGTCACCCGATGGCTCAAGAAGGTCGGTGACCGCATCGAGGTTGACGAGCCTTTACTCGAGGTCTCGACCGACAAGGTTGACACCGAGATTCCCTCACCCATCTCTGGTGTCGTCGAGGCAATCCTCGTGCAAGAAGACGAGACCGTAGCCGTAGGAACGATTCTTGCCACTATCGGTGACGGATCCGGCGCCGGGGCGGCACCCGCCGCCGCACCGGCCGCAGCCGAGCCTGTGGCCGCGCCCGTCGAGGCGCCCGCGGCTCCTGCAGCTCCTGTTGCCGCACCGCCTGCTCCGCCCGCTCCCGTAGCCGCGCCCGTCGCGGCCCCGCCGGCACCTCCTGCACCGGTCGCTGCTCCGCCAGCGCCTCCTGCACCGGTCGCTGCTCCGCCAGCGCCGCCCGCTGCCGCGCCCGTAGTCGCACCGGCTCCTGTTGCCGAGTCGGTATCACCCTCGTCGCCTTCGGTCGCCAATTCCGGCTACGTCACGCCCATCGTTCGTAAGTTTGCCTCCGATCAGGGTGTTGACCTCTCGAACGTGACCGGCACTGGCATCGGTGGCCGCATCCGCAGGGAAGACGTGATTCATGCCGTTCCCGTGGCGGCCGGCGTCGTTGCGCCCTCCAAGCCCCGGACTCCCCTCACCGTTTCGTCACTCCGAGGCACCTCGGTGCCGATGACGCGCCTGCGCAAGGTCGTTGCCGAGCGCGCCGTCGCCTCCATGCAGCAGACCGCTCAACTCACCACGGTGGTTGAGGTTGACGTGACGCGCGTAGCCCAGCTACGCGACCGCGTCAAGAATGCGTTCGTTCAGCAGACCGGCGTCAAGCTCAGCTTCATACCGTTCTTCGCGGTCGCCGCGGCCGAAGCGCTGCAGGCGTATCCGGTAATCAATGCCTCGGTTGATGGTGACAACATTGTTTACCCCGCTCACGAGAACATGTCCATTGCGGTCGACACCGAGCGCGGTCTCCTGACTCCGGTTATCCGCGATGCGGGCAGCCTGAACATCGCCGCCTTCGCCGCGGCCATCGATGACGTGGCCACCCGGACCCGAGAGAACGCCCTCAAGCCCGACGAACTGGCCGGCGGAACGTTCACCCTCACCAACACGGGTTCGCGGGGAGCGCTCTTTGACACGCCCGTTGTGTTTTTGCCTCAGCTGGCTATCCTCGGCACCGGCGTCGTCACGCGTCGCCCGGTGGTTGTCACCTCCGAGGGCCAAGACTTCATTGCGGTGCGCTCCATGGTCTATCTCGCACTCTCTTACGATCACCGCATCATCGACGGCGCGGATGCCGCACGCTTCCTGACCGCGATGAAGGAACGTCTGGAAGAGGGCGACTTCGAGGGCATCCTCGGCATTTAGCCCGTTTCGTTTCCCGCGGTCGCCGAGTCAGGATAGGTTTCGCGAACAATCCACGTATCGCCGTCGCGCTCGAGAACGGCGACGTCGGTGGTGCCACTGGCATCCCGAGCAGGCACGTGCACCAAGACGAAATCGCCCAGAGTGCTGGTCGGCGTGAGTGGCTCCGATGTTGGCGTGATGTCGACCCCCGAAGGCTCGGCCGATACTCGTGGCGACGGAGTTGCGCTCGGAAGGCCGATCAACTCGGATGGGAAGCTCGAAACGTCTGAGCGCTCCGGCGCTGGCGAGAGCAGTACGACGGCGAGCACAGCAACTATTCCTGCGACGACTGCCAGCATCACGGGGCCTCGCCGTGCACGTGTGAGGATTCCTGTCACTCGAGTCAGCAAAGACTTCCCCGACTCATGAACGGGCTCAGCACCGTGTGCCGCGCGGGCCGCGGCTTCCTCCAGGTGACGCCATGACTCCCGCAGATCGGGCGGAGTCGCCAGTCGCAGTGGCGCGTCTGTGGCGACCGAGTCGAGCGTTGACGTCATCCCGGTGCGCGGCAGTATCGCCACGCGCCCTCCGTCAGGAAGTGACGAAAAATCGTTTGCCTCAGCACACACTGTGCGCTGCTCGTCCACACTGAGCGCATCGAGGAAGACAATCTCCACGAGAGCCGGTGCGAGCGCGTGACCCAAAAACCGCCCCTCGCCAACGCGCCGCCCGAGACGGTACCCGCCAACCACCTGAGGATGCGATGAATCGTGCATGGCCCCAGACTGCCCCGCCCGCGCGCAGTCGAACGCCCCGTTTCTCCCTCGGTGCACGGTTGCAGGCAGTGCGAGGTGTGGAGGGCAGACACGTAGACTAAGAACCGTGCTTGATGTGCAGATTGTGGGACTCGACGCTGACGCGGTGAACTACCGCGACGCCTGGGAACTTCAACGTCGAGTTCACGCCGAGGTCGTTTCCGGTACGACCGCCGACACGCTCTTGCTCCTCGAACACACCAGCGTGTACACCGCCGGCAAGCGCACCGAACCCGACGAACGACCCAC
>CAIVOR010000012.1 GCA_903907615.1 uncultured Microbacteriaceae bacterium
ATTCCAATTTTCTGAGCAAGATTCGTCATCACAGGGGAATACTAGGGGGAAACACCGCCCCGATGCGAGAGGGCAACCTCAATGAGTTCGGTGATGAGATCCGAATAGCCGACGCCTGACTCCTGCCAGCAGCGCGGGAACATGCTGATGGGCGTGAAGCCCGGCATGGTGTTGATTTCGTTGAGCACGAAGCCTGTCGCGGTGAGAAAGAAGTCAACGCGGGCGAGGCCAGCAGCGCCTAGGGCCTCAAACGCGCGAATGGACTGTGACTGGAGTTCGGCCAGCTCGGCGGCCGTGAGGTCGGCCGGGCACACCAGCTCGATACCGGCAGCACCCAAGTACTTCGCCTCGAAGTCGTAAAACTCGCGGCCGGTAATCACGATCTCGCCGACCACGGATGCGCGGGTGGGCTCACCCGGACGACCTTGCAACACGGCACACTCAACTTCGCGACCCACGATGCCGGCTTCCACCAGCACGCGATCGTCTTCGGCAAGAGCCGTGGCCATGGCGGCGGCGAGGTCGGCCCAGTCGCTCACCTTGCTCACACCCACGCTCGAACCGGCACGCGACGGCTTCACAAACACGGGCAGAGTCATCTTCTCGAGTTCGGCCGTGACTGTGGCCGCGTTTGCCGTCCACTCGTGGTGAGACACCGTGCGCCACGGCGCCACAGCGATTCCCTCGCGCTCGAGCACACTCTTGGTGAAGTGTTTGTCCATACCGAGGCTCGAGGCCAGCACACCCGATCCCACATAGGGCAGGTCGCAAAGTTCGAGCATCCCCTGGATGGTGCCGTCCTCGCCAAAAGGCCCGTGCAAAATGGGGAACACCACATCGACATTGCCGAGCGAGCGCATGTCGCCAGCACCGGCATCTCGCACGCGCAACTCACGGCTCCCCGCCTGATCCGGCCACACGATGCGCGAACCGTTGTCGGTCACCTCGGGCAGAACATCGCCGTCGAGAACGTAGGTGGAAACATCCGCGGTCGACAGTGTGAACGCCCCACTCTTGGTGATGCCGAGGGGAATCACCTCGAAGCGGTCGGCGTCGATGGCGCTGAGTACGCCCCTAGCCGTTACGCAACTGATTGCGTGTTCGCTTGAACGGCCTCCAAAGAGAACCGCGACCACGGTCTTGGTTGTCATCGAGAGTCCTTTCACCCTGCGGTTCGTTTGAGTCTGTGGTGAGGTGCGGCGCGATGTCGCGCGGATTGAGGCGTCCGGCCAGCACGAGGTTGACCTGCTCCACGATGGGCATCTCCACGTCGCGCGCCTTGGCCAGCGCGAGGATGGGCGCCACCGAGGCAAGGCCCTCCGCGGTCTGGTTCATCTGCTTCACAACGTCGTTGAACGAGTAGCCCTGACCCAGCAATCGGCCCGCCGTGTTGTTGCGCGACAGCGGCGACTCACACGTGGCAATGAGGTCTCCCAAGCCGGCGAGCCCGCCGAGCGTCTCGGGCTGAGCGCCGTAGGCCACCGCAAACTCGGTGATCTCGGCCAGACCGCGCGTGATGATGGACGCCTTGGTGTTGTCGCCGTAACCAACGCCGTCGACAATGCCCACGGCCACGGCGATGAGGTTTTTGAGCACGCCACCAAATTCGGTGCCGATCACATCGTTGTTGACGAAACAGCGGAAGTAGCGGTTGCTCGCGGTGATGGCCACGCGCGAGGCCGTGTCCATGCTCTCGCTCGACACAACGGATGCGGTGGGCTCTTCGCGGGCAATCTCCAGCGCGAGGTTGGGGCCCGAGACCACGGCCACCAGTTCGGGATCAATCTCGAGTTCTTCGAGCAGCACCTGGCTCATGCGCAAACCGGACTGCTTCTCCACGCCCTTCATGAGGCTCACCGCGATGGTGCCCGGCTCCATCACGCGCGCGGCCGCGCTCAGGTTTTCGCGCAGCGCCTGGCTGGGAACAGAGAAGTACACCTCGTCGGCACCCTCGAAGGCGTGCGCCAAACTATCCGTAGCGTGCAGGTTGCGCGGCAGATTGATGCCCGAGAGGTAGCGCGAATTGCGCTTGGTCTCTTCGATCTCCAGGGCC
>CAIVOR010000013.1 GCA_903907615.1 uncultured Microbacteriaceae bacterium
ACAAAATCCTCATTACGCGGTTTAGTTGACCTTGCTAGAACGTGTTTGCGTCAACATCGTCGTTGCTCGAGCTTGCTCGTCTCGAAAATCGTGCATCGACATCCCACAGAGAAGAGTGATAGATGTCCACCACCTCCCCCTCGTCCAACCTTGCCGGAGAAAAGGGGCTGAAGAAGAACGCCGTTGGCCTTCTCGGAAGCATCGTTATCGGCATGGCCTCGACGGCTCCGGCCTACAGCCTCGCCGCGGCCCTCGGCTTCATCGTTTTGGGTGGTGAAACGCTCGTGGGCTTCCAAGCTCCGGGCATCATCTTGCTGGCCTTCGTGCCCATGCTCTTTATCTCGTTTGCCTACAAGGAGCTCAACCGCGTTGAGCCCGACTCGGGCACCACGTTCACGTGGGCCGCTCGCGCTTTCGGAACGCGCACCGGTTGGATGGGTGGTTGGGCGATCATCGCCGCCGACATCATCGTGATGGCCAACCTGGCGCAAATCGCCGGTTCGTACTCGTTTACCTTCGTTGGTGAAATTTTTGGCAACCCCGACATCGCCGCCATTTCGGGTGACGTCTTGTGGTCGACCGTGGCCGGCCTCATCTGGATCTTCCTCATGACGTGGATTTGCTACCGCGGCATCGAGGTCTCGGCTCGTCTCCAGTACTGGCTGCTCGGCATCGAGCTCGTTGTTCTCGTCGCGTTTGCGGCAGTTGCCCTGTACCGCGTTTACTCGGGCAACGGCATCGAGGGAACGACGCTTCCTCAGCTCGACTGGTTCAACCCGTTTAGCCTTCCCTTCAGCACGGCAGTTGCGCCGGCCATCCTCACGGCCCTCTTCATCTACTGGGGCTGGGACACCGCGGTCGCCATCAACGAGGAGACGAAGGACACCAGCAAGACTCCGGGTCGCGCTGCCGTAACGAGCACCATCCTGCTCGTCGTCACCTACCTGCTCGTTACCGTGGGAGCCGTGGCCTTCGCCGGTGTCGGCGACGGACCTACCGGACTCGGTAACGCCGATAACGCGGGAGACATTTTCGCGGCCATCGGCCCGGCACTCTTCGGAGACAGCATTCTTGGACACATCATGATGATCCTGCTGGCCGCGTCGATTCTGACCTCGGCTGCCGCGTCGACGCAGACTACGATTCTGCCGACCGCGCGCACGGCCATCTCGATGGCTGCCTTCAAGGCCTTCCCCTCGAAGTTCGCCAAGGTCCACTCGAAGTACCAGACGCCGTCGTGGGCAACCTGGGGAATGGGTATCGCCTCGGCGGCTTTCTACCTGCTCTTCACGCTCGTGAGCCCCAGCCTGCTGCTTGCCCTGATCGGATCCATCGGTCTGCTGATTGCGTTCTACTACGGACTCACCGGCTTCGCGTCGACCTGGTTCTTCCGCAAGACGCTGTTCAAGAGCGCACGCAACTTCTTCATGCGTGGACTCTTGCCGCTGCTGGGTGGCCTGATGTTGCTCGCCGTCTTTATCTACGGCTTGGGAACCTTCCTCGACCCGGCCTGGTTGGTTGACGACGCCGGCGAGAACGTGACCATCTTCGGTGCGGGTGCCGTAGGTGTTGTGGGTCTTGCCTCAATCGTGTTGGGCATCATCCTCATGATCGTGTGGAACTTCATCAACCCCAAGTTCTTCAAGGGACACACGCTGGAGCGTCGCGCGCACACCGCCGACTAACCTTCAACCTCGGATTGCAACGAAATCGGGTCGCCACCGCAGTGGCGGCCCGATTCGTCGTTATGCTGGCAACAACAACTCAATACGACCAAAAGGACAGCGCGGGAGAGTCCGCTTGACAGGCTTTGGGCCGGTCAGAGCAGACACCGAAGGAGCAATCCTCCCCGACAATCTCTCAGGTGCAATAAACCGCGTTGAACTGGTCACTCTGAAAAGAAGGCACGCACTCAGTGCCTCACCCACGGTGTAAGCCACGCACTCCTCACAGAGTTCGCGGTGAATCTCTCAGGTAGCGCAGACAGAGGGGGAGTTCACGTTACGACAACATAATGGTGGATTCCTTGGGTACTACTTCCCGGCAGACGCCGCTTCACAGCCTGCATGAGGCGCTCGGTGCATCGTTCACCGACTTCGCCGGATGGCAGATGCCGGTGCGCTACACGAGCGACCTGGCCGAGCACCACGCGGTGCGCGACACCGCCGGCCTGTTCGACGTCTCCCACATGGCCGAGTTCGAGGTGTCCGGCCCTCAGGTGGGCGAGTTCCTCGACTATGCCGTTTCGTCGTGGTTGTCGCCCATTGAGCTGGGCCAGGCCAAGTACTCGCTTCTCCTCAACGAGTCCGGTGGCGTCATCGACGATCTCATCGTTTATCGCACCGGCCCGTTCCAGTACTTTGTGGTGGCGAATGCGGGAAACCGCGAACCGGCCTGGACGGCACTCAAGCAACGCGCGCAAGACTTCGACGTTGAACTGCACGATGTCAGTGACCAAACGGCGTTGCTCGCTCTTCAAGGCCCCAAGGCCTACGAGACGCTCATGCGGGTCTTCGGCCTCGAGGTCGGCAAGACGCCCCTGTCTGAGCTCAAGTACTACCGAGCTATTCCTGCTCGCTTCGAGGGTGAGCCCGTCCTGATCGGTCGCACGGGATACACGGGCGAAGACGGGTTCGAACTGTTCATCGATGTCAGCCACGCCGTTCCGCTGTGGCAGGCGCTCATGAACGCCGGTGGTCCCCTCGGCCTCGTGCCCGCCGGACTCGCCTGTCGCGACACCCTGCGCCTTGAGGCGGGCATGCCTCTTTACGGGCACGAGCTCAATGCAACAACGCTTCCGGTTCAGGCCGGGCTCGGCCGCGCGGTCTCGCTGGTCAAGGGAAACTTCGTCGGCCGCGACGCTGTTGTTGAAGGACCGGGATTCGGTGCTCCCGTCCTCGTGGGCCTCATCGGCGACGGACGCCGTGCTCCGCGCGCCGACTATCGCATATTTTCAGGCGATGTGCCCGTCGGCGTGGTCACCTCGGGCGCGCTGTCTCCGACGCTGGGGTATCCGATTGCCATGGCGTTCGTCGACCCGGAATTTGCCGAGTCCGGCCAGGGGCTTGAGGTTGACGTGCGCGGCACGCGTCTCCCTGTTGTGGTTGCCGACCTTCCCTTCTACCAACGAAAGAAGAACTAACCATGTCACTACCAAACGATCTGGGTTACACGGCGGAGCACGAGTGGCTGCGCATGGATGGCGACGAGGCCACCGTGGGAATCACTGCGTATGCCGCGGAGAAGCTGGGCGACGTCGTGTACGTTGACCTGCCCAAAGTGGGCCAGAAGGTTACGGCCGGCAGCGTCGTCGGTGAAATCGAATCGACCAAGTCGGTGGGCGAGCTCTTCGCTCCCGCTTCCGGAACCATCACCGGTGTCAACGACTCCGTGGTGGCGTCACCCGAATTGGTGAACCACGACGCGTTCGGCCAAGGGTGGCTCATCAAGATGACCATCGACGAAGCCCCCCAACTCCTCACGGCTGACGAGTACGCAGCCCTCACGGGAGAGTAGAACGTGGCGCGCCCGTTCGTCGAACGTCACATCGGCATCACTGACGATGCCGAACGGGTCATGCTGTCCACGGTGGGATTCGCCTCGCGCGAGGAACTGATGACGGCTGCGGTTCCACGCAGCATTGCCGTTGAGGGATTTCAGAACCCTGCCGACTCTCTGTTGCCCGAGCCGATTACGGAAGCCGAGGCTCTCGCGCAACTGCGCGAGCTCGCCGCGGGCAATCGTGTGCGACGATCGTTTATCGGACAGGGGTACTACGGCACGTTCACGCCATCGGTGATTGCCCGCAACGTGCTCGAGAACCCCAGTTGGTACACGGCGTACACGCCGTATCAGCCGGAGATTTCCCAGGGTCGCCTTGAGGCGTTGCTGAATTTCCAGACCATGATCACCGACCTGACGGGGATGGACATCGCGAACGCCTCGATGCTCGACGAGTCAACGGCCGCCGTGGAGGCAATGCTCTTGGCGCGTCGCGCGTCGTCGTCGCCGTCAAACCGCTTTGTCGTCGACGCCGATGTTCTGCCGCAGACTCTTTCTTTGCTGACCGGTCGCGCCGAACCGCTCGATATCGACATCGAGGTACGCGACGTGTCCGACGGCACGCCGCTTCCCGACGCATTTGGTCTTCTGCTGCAGTACCCCGGAGCATCCGGTCGCGTGTGGAATCCCGCCTCGGTGATTTCTGCAGCCAAAGCTGCCGACATGACGGTCGTGGTGGCCGCTGATCTTCTCGCCCTGACGCTGCACACGTCCCCGGGGGAGCTGGGTGCCGACGTTGCGGTGGGCACGAGCCAGCGCTTCGGCATCCCGCTGGGCTTTGGTGGTCCGCACGCCGGCTACCTCGCCGTGCGCTCCGGTATCGAGCGCAGCATGCCGGGTCGCCTCGTCGGTGTCTCGCGCGATGCAAACGGTGAAGCCGCCTATCGCCTGACGCTGCAGGCGCGCGAACAGCACATTCGTCGCGAGAAGGCCACGTCAAACATCTGCACGGCACAGGTCCTTCTGGCCGTCATGGCAGGCATGTATGCGGTCTACCACGGCCCCGACGGACTGCGCGAGATTGCGCGCGAGGTCCATGGCCGAGCCACCCGACTCGCCGCTGGCTTGGTTGCCGGTGGCCACGCGCTGCAGCACGAGCACTTCTTCGACACGGTGCGATTCGCCACGCCCGAAGCAGCCGCACTCGAGGCTCGCGCCGGGGACGCCGGTTATCTTGTCTGGCGCACGGGTGACGTCATCTCTGTCTCCGTCGACGAGACCACCACGGACGCCGAGGTTGACGAACTCGTTTCACTCCTCGGCGGAAAGTCGGCACCTGCCACGGGCGAGGCTCTCCACCCGGAGGTTGTGCGCACCAGCTCGTTCTTGACTCACGACGTGTTCAACTCACACTCGTCAGAGACAAGCATGATGCGCTACCTCAAGCGTCTGGCCGACTACGACTACGCCCTCGACCGGGGAATGATCCCGCTGGGTTCGTGCACCATGAAGCTCAACTCGGCCACGGAGATGGCCGCGGTCAGCTGGCCGGAGTTCTCGGGCATTCACCCGTTCGCGCCGTCGGCAGACGCACAGGGTTATGACCGTCTGGTACGTGACCTCGAAGCATGGCTGATTGACGTCACGGGTTACGACTCGGTCTCGCTGCAGCCAAACGCCGGCAGCCAGGGTGAACTGGCGGGCCTGTTGGCGATCCGCGCCTATCACCTCGCCAACGGTGATGCGCAGCGCACGGTCTGTGTCATCCCCTCAAGCGCGCACGGCACCAATGCCGCCAGCGCCGTACTCGCGGGCATGCGCGTGGTGGTTGTGGCGTGCGATGACCTCGGCAACGTCGACCTCGCTGACCTTCGCCAGAAGATTGCCGACGCCGGCAACGAACTGGCCGCCCTCATGATCACCTATCCATCCACCCACGGTGTTTACGAACACGACGTTCTCGAGGTCACACGGGCTGTTCACGAGGCCGGTGGTCAGGTCTACGTTGATGGCGCCAACATGAACGCCATGACGGGCTTTGCGCGCTACGGAGACCTCGGCGGTGACGTCTCACACCTCAACCTGCACAAGACCTTCTGTATCCCGCACGGTGGTGGCGGACCCGGCGTGGGTCCGGTGGCGGCCAAGGCCCACCTGGCACCCTATCTGCCGGGCCATGGCGGTGCTCCGTTGACCGGTCGAACTCTCCTCACGCCGAGCGGACTCGGCACCGTGAGTCACGGCGGCCCTCAGGTTTCGGCAGCGCCCTTCGGCAGTCCGAGCATCCTGCCCATCTCGTGGGCGTACGTGCGCATGATGGGCGCCGAGGGTCTTCGTCACGCCACGGCGGCGGCTGTTCTCTCGGCCAACTACATCGCCCGCCGTTTGGCCGACCACTTCCCAGTTCTGTACACGGGTGAAAACGGCCTGATTGCCCACGAGTGCATTCTCGACCTCCGACCGCTCACCGAGCGCACCGGCGTGACGGTAGACGATGTGGCCAAGCGCCTCATCGACTTCGGCTTCCACGCACCTACGATGAGCTTTCCCGTGGCGGGAACGCTCATGGTAGAACCCACGGAAAGCGAAGACCTCGTTGAGATTGAGCGATTCATCGACGCCATGATCGCCATTCGCGCCGAGGCCGACGCTGTGGCTGAGGGAACCTGGCCAGCTGACAACAACCCCCTGGTGAATGCGCCGCACACGGCTGCTGACCTCACGGGGGAGTGGGATCGTCCCTACGCCCGTGCGCAGGCGGTTTACCCGTTTGCTCACGCCACTGCGGATCTCACATCGGTGACGCGGATTCGGTCCAAGTACTGGCCTCCGGTGCGCCGGGTCGACAACGCGTTCGGTGACCGCAACTTGGTCTGCGCCTGCCCGCCACCGGAGGCGTTCGCGGGGAGTTAGGTGACAGGCGGCTATTTGTCCGAGCTGTAGAGCATGTTCATGAGTTCGGAAACGCTCACCCCGAGTGCCCCGGCGATGTGGTACCAGGTCTCAACCGACCCGTTGGATTGCCCGTTCTCAATCGAGATCAGGGTACGACGACTGACGCCGGTCTTTTCGGCCAGCGCGTCATAGGTGAGTCCGGCGTCGCTACGGCGACGACGAAACTCCGATCTCAGGGCGCCAAAGTTCGGCACCGCCGAGGGGCGGTGTGGGGGCATAGGTCAACTGAAACACGGCAACATGTGAATGTCAGTAAAGATAACTTCACTAGGAGGTGCTATTCCGTGAGTGAGAAAGTCGCTGACGTGACTTTTCCTCGGCATCCTGGAAGCGAGACTGGCGCCGACATCGTGAAAAGTGAATGCTTCTTCACTATGCTGAACGTGGATTCCGATCGGGGGGAATCCACAAAGTCGCTGGCTCTCATCGCTGGCGGTTTTGTGTTTAACGCACCCGTTCTGGCGTTGGAGTTAGGTGCCGGGTAAGAGTCCTGGCACGAGCGACGCCACGATGGCGTAGCCCGTGAACGACAAGACGTCCAGGATGAAGTGCGCCACGACGAGCGGCATCACGCGCCCCCACCGTTGATACGCATAACCGAAGACAATGCCCATGGCCACGTTTCCGATGAAGGGCCCGAATCCCTGATACAGGTGGTAGCTGCCCCGCAAGACCGCGCTGAATCCGATGATCGCCCAGGGCTTCCAGTCGAATTCGCGCAGCCGCGTAAAGAGATAGCCGACGACGATGATTTCTTCTTCGAGCGCGGCTCGGGCTGCCGCGAGAACGAGCACCGGCACGGTCCACCAATACGTGCCAAGCGCAGTAGGCACAATCGTGACGGTGATGCCGAGAGCGTTCCCGGCGAGATACAGCAGAATGCCGGGGATGCCAATGACGGCAACCAGAACCACGCCCCAACCCACGTCGCGTCCCGGGCGCGTGAGATCGAAGCCGATGCGCCGAAACGGATTCGTTCCGGGTTGCCACAGGAGATACAGCACGAGGGCCACAGGGGCGAGCGCGAAGGCGACCCCCATCAGCTGGTAAACGAGATCGAAGATCTGCTCGTCGGCGAGAGGTCGATTGATGGTGGCCGTCTGGTCGGCCAATGCCTCGGCACGCGTGAGACGTTGGATAATCGCCACAATCGAGTAAGCGGCCGACTGCCCCAAGGACAGGGCAAGCACAATCACGATCTCGACAATCGATCGTCGGCGGGCTATCGGCGCCGACCAGTTTCTCGGGGTGTCACTCACGGCACCGAGTCTAGAGTTTGACCCTGAATTTACTGTCCACGAGGTAACGAAAACATAACGACGGTGTGATTCTGCTCCGTGGTCTCGTAAGGTAAACGAAGTGCGGCGATATCGTCGCATCATTGTTATGCACTATTCGGAGGTACCAAGTGAAGAAAACTCGCATTGCCGCCCTCGTCGCCGTTGTGGCGACAGCGGCACTCGTTCTGTCGGGCTGTGCCCCGCAGTCCGAGGTTGTCTCAGGCTCGAGCCTGTCTGTGGCGTGGAACCAGCCGTTCTACTCTTACAACGGATCGACGACCTACGGAAATGCCACGG
>CAIVOR010000014.1 GCA_903907615.1 uncultured Microbacteriaceae bacterium
CCACGTTGACGGCGCGGATCGACGAAATCTGGCCGCGAGAAATCGGCTGCTTGTAGGCAATCACCGCGAGAGTCTCGAGCGCGGCGGAGGAAAGTCGAGTGGGATTCTGCGTCAGGACGAAGTCGGAGACCACGTGGTCGTATTCGGGGCGAACGTAGATACGCCACCCACCGGCGACCTCCCGCAGTTCGAAACCGCGCTGCACTCCCCCAGTGGTTCCGTCGAAGTCGGCAACGATCTCGGCTATGGCGGTCTTGATGTGCTTGACCGGAACGCCGAGCGCAGTGCCCAGCGAAACAATGCTCTGTGGTTCATCGGCCACCATCAGAATGGCCTCGATGGCACGCGCCACATCAACCACGGGTGCGGTGGTTGTGTCATCGGTCATAGTCGGCCCCCAGGTTGGCAAGTTTGTCGTCCGACCATTCAGCGGCAGCCCACGTCAACGTGAGATCGCCGAGCGGTTCGTCTTGAACGAACGTAATGGCTGCGTGCCGGTACAGCTCGAGCACGGCGAGGAATCGCGCCACAATCACGCCCGGCGTGGTGGCATCGGCGATGAGCTCACGGAAACTCACGGGCTTGCCACGTCGCAGCACAATCACCACGTGCGAGGCCTGTTCCCGGATGCTCACCAGCGGTGCGTGCAAGTGGTCGAGTCCCACCATGGGAATTTCGCGTGGCGCGAGCGCAATCATGGCCAGGGTGGCAAAGTCTTCGGGGCTCGTTGACCAGACCAATTCGGGCAAGCGCGAGCGGTACTTGTCTTCGAGTCGCACCTGACGCACGTGCCGCGTTGACTCCGCCTCGAGGTGCTCGCCAAACCAGGCAGCCACCTCTTTGAAGGCGCGGTACTGCAGCAGACGGGCAAAAAGCAGATCACGCGCCTCGAACAGGGCAACGTCTTCGGCGTCGACGAGCTCTCCCTGAGGGAGAAGCCCCGCAACCTTGAGGTCGAGAAGTGTGGCGGCCACGACCAAGAATTCGGTGGCCTCTTCGAGTTCCTGCTCTTTGTTCAGGCCCTTGAGGTACTTGATGAACTCGTCGGTCACCACCGACAGCGCGATTTCGGTGATGTCGAGTTCGTGCTTCGCGATCAGGGAGAGCAACAGGTCAAAGGGACCGTCGAACTCGCCCACGGCGAGGCGAAAGCCAGATTCGTCCGCCGAGTGCTCTGTGGTGTCGAGGTCAACCGCAGTCACGGGCACCCGCTAGGCGACAGCGCCGCGGGCCACGAGCTCACGTGCCACAGCGCGGTACTGGTCGGCGCTCGGGTGATCCGGCGCAAACTCCGTGACGGGCTGACCGGCCACCGAGGCATCGGGAAATTTAACCGTTCGCGTGATGGCCGTGTCGAGCACCTTGTCGCCGAAGGTCTCCACGACGCGCTCCAGCACCTCGCGGGCGTGAAGCGTGCGTGCGTCGTACATGGTCGCGAGAATTCCGTCGAGAACGATGGCCGGGTTGAGCCGCTCGCGCACCTTCTCGATGGTGTCAATCAGCAGAGCCACACCGCGCAGGGCAAAGAACTCGCACTCCAACGGTATGAGAACTCCGTGGCTGGCCGTGAGGGCGTTGACGGTGAGGAGACCGAGTGACGGCTGGCAGTCGATGAGGATCACGTCGTAGTCGTTCGCGACCTGGCGCAACACCGTGGCCAGGATGTGCTCCCGAGCCACCTCGCCGACGAGGTGAATTTCCGCTGCCGACAGATCGATGTTGGCCGGGATAACGTCCACATTGGGCGTGCCCGAGTGCTGGATGGCGTTGGCGGTGACCTTCACTTCGCCCATCAGAAGCTCGTAGATGGTGGGAACATCAATCGATGTCACACCGAGCCCCGCTGACAGCGCACCCTGCGGGTCAAAGTCAACGCACAGCACCTTGCGTCCGTATTCAGCGAGTGCCGCGGCCAGGTTAATGGTGGAGGTGGTCTTGCCGACGCCACCCTTTTGGTTACAGAGCGCGATGATGCGACCAGGACCGTGCCCCGCCAGCGGAGCAGGCACGGGAAACTCCCGAAGGGGGCGACCCGTGGGGCCGACTTTCGCTGCAGGTGTCACTGGAGTATTTCCTTCATTACGGGCACAAGTGAGTCAAGTCTATGGCTTTGTGAGGCGCGCCCGCGGGTGAGCATTGGCATAGCTCTCGCGGAGGGTGTCCACCGTGACCAGCGTGTAAATCTGAGTGGTCGAAACGCTCGAGTGCCCCAGGAGTTCTTGAACCACGCGAACGTCGGCACCACCCGCCAGAAGGTGGGTGGCGAAGCTGTGCCGGAAAGTGTGTGGGGATATCTCGCCGACCAGATTGGCGCGTTCGG
>CAIVOR010000015.1 GCA_903907615.1 uncultured Microbacteriaceae bacterium
GCTGTTGTTCTGCTCCTCACTACCGCTCTCACCCTGCGTCTTCTTCCCTCCGACACGGGCATACATCGCGCCACCAAAAACGCGCCGCAGACGCAACGCACAAAAACGCGCCTCACCACACGGCTCGTTTTCCTGGGTGTAGGCATACTGGGGCTCACTCTTGCGGAGGGTGCCGCCAACGACTGGATCACCATCGCCGTCGTCGACGACTTCAAACTGTCGGCCACACTTGCCGGCATAACCTTTGCGTTCGCCATGACGGGCATGGTCATTATGCGGTTCTTTGGTGGCCGAGCGGTAGACAGGTGGGGTCGTGTCATCGCCCTGCGCGCCTCGGCCGCCGTTGGCCTGATTGGGGTTCTCACGTTGATTTTCGCGCCATCGATTTATGTGGCGTGGGTGGGCGCGGCGATGTGGGGCGCCGGCGTTGCCCTTGGCTTTCCCCTGTTTATTTCTGCTGCTGCCGACGGCGAAAATTCTTCAGGGCGCGTTGCCGTGGTGTCAACGTTCGGCTACGTCGCATTCCTCGTCGGGCCTCCCGTGCTCGGCTTTCTGGGCCAAAGCTGGGGAGTGCTCAACATGTTCTTCGTCGTTGCCGGGCTGCTCGTCGTGTCGGCAATCTTTGCCGGCGCGGCCAAGCCCCTCAAGACTTAGACGGGTTCTTGGTGGTCACCGTAGTTAGAGAAGCCAAATTCAATGATCTCGGCGCCACCGGCAGAATTCTCGATGCGGCCATCGCCCGTGAGTCCAATGAACTTGCCTGTGCTTCGTCCGCGCGCGTAGTCGAAGAGGAAAACGGTTCCGACGGGAATCTTCTCTTCACGCCAGGTGAAGACATAGAGGCCCTTTTCGAGTTTCCACGTGGTGGCCAACTCGGCCGCCGCGTGACCGCGCTGCTCACCGACGAGGTTGTGCCACACAAAGCGACGTGAGCTCAAGTAGATGTGTTCGTAAAGGTGGTTCACGCTGTAGCGGAATAGCGTCCGCTTACCAATGAGCTCGCGCGTCTCGTGAGGAAGCTCGGCGCTCGTGATGCCGTCGACATAACCGGGGTGGAACGTCTGCATCACGCGCGTCTCTGTGGTGAAGTTCTCGTCGTGGATGCGAGAGTGCACTATCAGGGCCCATCCCGTGACGGGCTGGAAAATCAGGGTGATGGACTCAACCTTGCGCGCCGAGATGCTGAAATCGACCCAGAATGCTCCCTCGCCGACGGCAACGCCGTCGTAGGACTCTTCTCCTTCGCCGCCCCACTCTTCGCCGGTGACCTTCCAGGACACGCGCTGTCCGGCTGTGAAGCTGAACTCTGCTACTCCCCCGTCCGCCAGCTCCACGCTGTGGGTGTGCCCGGCAAGAGCATCCGTCTGCGGCAAACGATTGGTATCAATGCCCTCCGAGAAATCCTCCATGTTGCGCCACTCGGCGGATTCAACGAGGTTCGGTTTTGCTTCTGGTGACACGATGCACTCCCTTGTGGCGATGTCGACGGTGTAAACCTACCTTGCCAGACCTTGGGCTTGCCATACTTAGCCGTGAGCGCACGACGGATGAATCGACGCGCGCACACGCCAGGCCACCGGAAGGTATCTCCCAGATGACCAAGTTTGTTCTTGCAATTGACAACGGCACGACCAGCACGCGCGCGATTGTGTTCGATCACTCGGGTACCCGACGGGGAATCGCGCAAAAGGAGACAACGCAATACTTTCCCCACAGCGGGTGGGTTGAGCACGACCCGGCAGAAATCTGGGCAAACACTCGTGAGGTCATTTCGGGGGCCTTGGCCGACGCGCAGATTGCTGCCACGGACATCAGAGCCGTGGGCATCACCAATCAACGCGAAACCACCATCGTCTGGGACCGCGCGACAGGCATTCCTGTCTACAACGCCATCGTGTGGCAGGACACGCGTACACAGAGCGTCGCAGAAGAACTCGCCGACGCCGGAGGCATTCAGCGCTTCGCCGAATTGACCGGACTGCCGATGACCGCCTACTTCTCGGCGACGAAAATCGCGTGGATCCTCGACAACGTCCCGGGGGCTCGGGCTCGCGCAGAAGCGGGCGAACTCGCCTTTGGTACTCCGGACTCTTGGTTGCTGTGGAACCTCACGGGTGGGGTCTCGGGAGGCGTTCACGCCACGGACGTGACGAATGCGTCACGCACGCTGCTGATGAGCCTGCAGACCCTCTCTTGGGAGCCGAGCCTGCTTGAGACCTTCCACATCCCTGCGGCCATGCTGCCCGCCATCCGGTCGTCATCCGAGGTCTATGGCACAGCTGTAGCGCCACTCGACGGAGTGCCCGTGGCCGGAATTCTCGGCGATCAGCAGGCGGCCACCTTTGGACAGGCCGCGTTTGGTGCGGGCGAGACTAAGAGCACCTACGGCACCGGCTGTTTCCTCATTATGAACACCGGCGCGAACATCGTGCGCTCGTCGAGTGGACTCATCACGACGGTGGCCTACAAACTCGGCACCGAGCCGGCACAGTATGCCCTCGAGGGATCCATCGCCGTGGCCGGCTCGCTCATCCAATGGCTCCGTGACAATCTCGGCATCATTCATGACGCGGCCGAAGTGGAGGGCCTCGCCACGAGCGTCGATGATTCGGGCGGCGCCGTCATCGTTCCCGCCTTCAGCGGGTTGTTTGCGCCATACTGGCGAACGGATGCCCGCGGAGTCATCGTGGGGCTCACCCGCTACGTCAACCGCGCCCATCTCGCGCGTGCAGCGCTCGAATCGACTGGTCTGCAGACTCGAGATGTGGTCGACGCCATGACTGCCGACACGGGTGTGACGATGCCCGAACTACGCGTCGATGGCGGCATGGTTGTCAACGAGTTCCTCATGCAATACCAGACCGACATTTTAGGTATCCCCGTCGTTCGCCCGACGGTGAGCGAGACGACCGCCCTCGGGGCTGCATTCGCCGCCGGTCTCGCCGTGGGTTTCTGGAAGGAC
>CAIVOR010000016.1 GCA_903907615.1 uncultured Microbacteriaceae bacterium
GCTCAGTAGGTAGTCGGATGCCGAGATGAGGAAAGTGCGCGAGCTCGTCGCCGGATCAAACGTCGGCGACAGGTCGTAGACGCGCTCAATCTCGCCCATGGCCTCAGCAACCAGGGGAACCAGCTCCTGTGCCTTGGGGGTGAGCTCAAAGTTTCGCCCGGCGCGCACGAGCAGTGGATCATCAAACTGCTGACGCAGCCTGGCCAACGCGCCGCTCACAGACGGCTGGGTCATGCCCACGAGTTCACCCGCACGGGTCAGGTTCTTCTCGGTGAGAATCGCATCGAGGATGACGATGAGATTGATGTCTACCTTGCGCAAATCGGTCATCGGTCCTCCTTCCGCACGCCCTGTCAAAGTATCGCAGTTGCCGATGAGGGTATCGAGCGCACGAATGAACGGACTCCTCGGGTGCGTGTGACAATAAACTCACGACCTCGTGTGCGTTTCAAGGGAGAAGCCATCGTGACCAAATTGCGCCTTTCGGCCGCCGAGCTGGTGGCAGCGCACGTCTTCGATGGCGCCACCGTGGCGGTTGGCGGTTTCGGCCTGAGTGGCAACCCCACCGACCTCATCCATGCGCTTCGTGACTCGGGCGCGAAAGACCTCACCATCGTGTCGAACAACATGGGTGTTGACGGCAAGGGTCTCGGGCTTCTCATCGAGAACAAGCAGGTCGCCAAAGTCATTTCGTCCTACGTGGGCGAAAACAAACTTTTCGCCGAGCAGTTTCTGAGCGGCGTTCTCGAGGTGGAGTTCGCGCCGCAGGGCACTCTGGCTGAGCGTATGCGCGCTGGAGGTGCGGGCATCGCCGGGTTCTTCACCAAGACCGGCGTGGGGACACCCGTTGCCGAGGGCAAGCAGATGCAGGTCTTCGACGGTGAAGAGTTCGTGCTTGAGCGCGGAATCGTGACCGACCTGTCGCTCGTGAAAGCTCACCGTGGCGACGCCGAGGGCAATCTCGTCTACCGGCACACCGCACGCAACTTCAATCCGCTCGTGGCCACGTGTGGTCGCGTCACCATCGCCGAGGTCGAGGTCTACGAGGGCGAGACGTATCTCGACCCCGACATCGTGGTCACCCCCGGAATCTTCATTCAGCACGTGGTGCTCGCCACGCCCCGCGTGAAAGATATCGAACAGCGCACGGTTCGGCCGCGCCCCGAGGGGAAGGCGTAACTCATGGCGTGGACACGTGAAGACATGGCAACTCTGGCGGGCCGCGACCTGCAGGACGGCCAGTACGTCAACCTAGGCATCGGCATCCCCACACTCGTCGCGAACCACCTTCCTGAGGGCGTTCGTGTGACCCTGCAGAGCGAGAACGGCCTGCTCGGCATCGGGCCCTTCCCGTTCGAGGGCGAAGAGGACGCCGACCTGATCAACGCTGGAAAACAAACCGTGACGGCCCAGCCCGGCTCGAGCTTCTTTGACTCTGCTACCTCATTTGCCATGATTCGCGGCGGGCACGTGCAGACGGCCATCCTCGGTGCGCTTCAGGTCTCGGGTCACGGTGACCTGGCGAACTGGCAGATTCCCGGCAAGCTCGTCATGGGAATGGGCGGCGCCATGGACCTCGTAGCCGGCACCCCGCACGTCATCGTGCTCACCGAACACGTCTCCAAAGACGGCACGCCCAAGATTGTGACCCACTGCGACCTGCCGCTCACCGGTCAGCGCTGCGTCGACAAGATCATCACGGATCTCGCCGTCTTCGATGTGACCGAAGACGGCTTAGTGCTGCGTGCACACTGCCCCGAGACCAGCGTCGACGAACTGCGCGAGATGACC
>CAIVOR010000017.1 GCA_903907615.1 uncultured Microbacteriaceae bacterium
AACACCTTGACGTCGATAATCGTTCCGGCCTCACCGTGAGGAACCTTGAGCGACGTGTCGCGCACCTCGCGGCTCTTCTCGTTGAAGATGGCGCGCAGCAGGCGCTCCTCAGCCGACAGCTCGGTCTCACCCTTGGGTGTGACCTTGCCGACAAGGATGTCGCCGGGGCGAACCTCGGCACCGATACGGATGATGCCGCGCTCGTCGAGGTTGGCGATCAGCTCGGGCGAGACGTTGGGCAGGTCGCGCGTGATCTCTTCTTTACCGAGCTTGGTGTCGCGCGCATCGACCTCGTACTCCTCGATGTGAATCGAGGTGAGCACGTCGTCCTGCACGAGACGCTGGCTGAGAATGATAGCGTCCTCGAAGTTGTGACCCTCCCACGGCATGAATGCCACGAGGAGGTTCTTACCCAGAGCGAGCTCGCCGTCTTCCGTTGCGGGGCCGTCGGCCAGGACCTGACCGGCAGCAACCTTGTCGCCCTCGCTCACAATGACGCGGTGGTTGTAGCTCGTGCCCTGGTTGCTGCGCTCGAACTTGCGCAGCGGGTACTCGCGAGAACCGCCCTCGTCCTGCATCACGATGACGTGGCTGGCGGACACCTCGGTGACCACACCGGCCTTGTCGGCAAAGATCACGTCGCCGGCGTCGAACGCCGCGTAGCTCTCCATGCCGGTACCCACGAGAGGCGCCTCCGACTTGATGAGCGGAACGGCCTGACGCTGCATGTTGGCACCCATGAGGGCGCGGTTGGCATCGTCGTGCTCGAGGAACGGGATGAGCGACGTCGCAACCGACACCATCTGGCGCGGCGAGACATCCATGTAGTCCACGTCGGTGGCGAGAACGAGGTCAACCTCGCCGCCCTTCTTACGAACCAGAACGCGGTCTTCAGCGAAGTGCTGCTTGTCGGCAGTCACTGATGCGTTGGCCTGAGCCACCACGTGCTCGTCTTCCTGAGAAGCCGTGAGGTAATCGATCTTGTCGGTGATCTTTCCGTTGACCACGCGACGGTACGGCGTCTCAATGAAACCGAACGCGTTGATGCGGGCGAACGAAGCGAGCGAACCGATCAGACCAATGTTGGGTCCTTCCGGAGTTTCGATGGGGCACATGCGGCCGTAGTGCGACGAGTGAACGTCACGCACGTCAACACCGGCACGCTCACGCGACAGACCACCGGGGCCGAGCGCCGAGAGACGACGCTTGTGCGTGAGTCCGGCGAGCGGGTTGTTCTGGTCCATGAACTGCGAGAGCTGGCTGGTGCCGAAGAACTCCTTGATGGCTGCCACGACGGGACGCACGTTGATGAGCGTCTGCGGCGTGATGGCCTCAATGTCCTGCGTGGTCATGCGCTCGCGCACCACACGCTCCATACGGCTGAGGCCGGTGCGCACCTGGTTCTGGATGAGCTCACCCACGGCACGGATACGGCGGTTTCCGAAGTGGTCGATGTCATCGACGGTCAACGGAATTTCGGCCTTCTTGCCGTCGCGCAGACCGGCAATCTTGACCTCGCCGCGCGAGAGCAGATCCTGGTCGGCGGCGTGCATCGACACGAGGTACTTGATCGTGGCAACGATGTCGGCCACGTTGAGCACCGACTCGCTCAACGGCAGGTCGAGGCCCAGCTTCTGGTTGAGCTTGTAACGGCCCACCTTGGCGAGGTCGTAGCGCTTGGAATTGAAGTAGTA
>CAIVOR010000018.1 GCA_903907615.1 uncultured Microbacteriaceae bacterium
CGTCCATCTCGCGCATGCCGTGGACGGCGAAACGACGAGCGGACATTCTCGACTCTCGCATTGCCGCCACAACCACGCTCGTTGACGCCATGGCTCGAGCGACCACACCCCCCGCCACGTTCGTCAGCGGATCGGCCGTGGGCTATTACGGTTCTCGTGGCGATGAGACGCTGACCGAGCAGTCAGCGCCAGGCAACGGATTTCTGGCCGACGTGTGCCAGGCGTGGGAGGACGCCGCGTTTGCCGCACCGAAGGGCGTGCGCGTTGCCGCCATCCGCACGGGCCTCGTTCTGGCAGGTCGCGGTGCTCTCTCGCCGCTGCGCCTGCTCACGCGGTTCGGCGTGGCCGGACCGCTCGCCGGTGGTCGCGCGTGGTGGCCCTGGGTGAGTCTGCGCGACGAAGCCCGCGCCATCGTGCACATTCTGAATTCACGCCTCTCCGGGCCCGTCAACATCGTGGCGCCCGCAGAAGCTACCTCGGCAACGGTGATGCGGTCACTCGCCTCGGCACTGAGGCGACCCTTCTGGCTCCCCGCTCCCGGCTGGGCCATTCGGCTCCTGCTAGGTCGCGCCGGAAACGAGCTGTTGCTCGCGAGCCAGCGCGTTCAGCCCACCGTGCTGGTCGCCGATGGCTTTGTGTTTACCTCCACAACCGTCGACGCGGCCATCGCCGAAGCGCTCGCGTAGCGCAGAATCTCGCCCTAGGGCACGAGAACGGCCCGGCCGCGCAGTGAGCCCTCGTGCAGGCGCTCGTATGCTCGGGGGCCGTCGGTGAGCGAAAACACTTCGTGCTCAACGTGGATTTTACCGGCGCGTGCCAGCTCGAAGACCTCGATGAGCTCGGGTCGCGAGCCCCAGTAGGGCGAACGCACGGCGACGTCCCACGGGCCGATGCCAAAGCCAACGGGGAGCGATCCGCCACCCACGCCGACAATCGAGATCTCTGCCTCGGGCGCCACCATCTGCCCGGCCATCCCGGCGGTGACATCGTTGCCCACGAAGTCGAAGACCGCAGCAACTCCCACGCCGTTCGTCAGGGCGCGCACCTTCTCGACCGCGGTGGCGTCACTCATGAACGTGTGGTGGGCGCCCACGTCGCGTGCCAGGTCAAGCTTCTGTTCGCTCAGGTCGAGCGCCACGACCGTGACGGGCGAGATCGCGCGCAAGATCTGAATCGCCATGTGCCCGAGACCGCCGGCCCCAATGCACACGGCGACCTTGCCGGGCGTCAGTTTGTGGAGCGAACGCTTGATGGCGTGGTACGGCGTCAGTCCGGCATCGGTGAGTGACACGCTCGCTACCGGGTCGAGGTCGCCCAGCGGCACGAGGTGGCGAGCGGAATCAACAATCATGTAATCAGCCATGGCGCCGGGAGCACCTAAACCGGGGGCCTGAATTCCCATCGCGGCCGCGTGCGGACACAGCATCTCTTTGCCCACGACGCAGTAGTCGCACACGCCACAGCCCCACGGACCATAAACGGCGACGCTGTCGCCCACGGCGAACTCGGTGACACCTTGGCCCAATTCGGCAACCGTGCCGGCACCCTCGTGGCCCAGCGTCATCGGCGTGCGCCAGCCCATCGTGGTGAAGACGTCTTCGGGCAGGCTCATCACAAACTCGTCGGAGTGACACACGCCCGCCGCGGTGATTTTGAGCAGCACCTGCCCGGGACCGGGCGTCGGGCGGTCGAGCTCCACAATCTCGGGGACCGTGCCGACGGTGGTGTACTGGAGCGCGCGCATTTTTTCAGCCATGAGTCAACGATTCCCCATGGCTGGCTCGCCACGTTTGACCGTGCGCGCGCAGGCGGTCAGGTTTACTGCACGGATGTGAGCGGCACCTTCTGGCGGCTCAGGCGAATGGCCGTGCGCACCGCGGACCGCGCCCGACGTCGATCGCCGCTGGCGTCGTAGGCCAGGCCCAGTCGCAGCCACGCGCGCCAACTCTGCGGAGCCAGCTCGACCTCGCGGGCATACTCCGGGAATTCGGCATCCGCCTCGGCGCGCAGCGGACGCCCGCTGGGGCGATGCGGCAGGTTGTCGACGGGCAAACCGCCCTCTGCCTCAAGGGTGCGAATCAATCGAGAAGACGAGAAGCCAAACATGAGTTCGCGCACGAGGGCCCAGACTCCCACGAGCGGCAGGATGACGAGAGCGACACCCATAGCAATCGCCACGCCGCTGGACGAGACCAGAAGCGCAATGGCCAACTGCAGAGTCAGCGCCAGGTAGATCGCGAGCAATACCGTCATGACGACGGTGCCGAGGATGGCTCGCCTCACGAGTCGGCGGAGAGGTTGATGACCTGGTCGAGGCCCACCACTGTTCCGCGAACCGACGCGAGCGCCCGCAGCGAGGCCATGATGCCGGCTTCGTAAGACCGGTGCGAGAGCGTGGAGTGCGTGATGGTGACTGTTTCACCGAGTCCGCCAAAGATGACGTCCTGCTTGGCGACGACGCCCTCCATGCGCAAGCTGTGAACGGGGATGCCCGCCACGAGTTGCCCGCGAGCCCGCTGGTCGGCATGCGGCGCCTGAATGTCATCGTCACGCATGACGGCGATGCGCTCGGCCGTATTGACCGCGGTTCCCGAGGGAGAGTCGACCTTTGTCACCCCGTGTGTCTCAACAATTTCAATCGAGTCGTAGAAGGGAGCCGCCAGCGTTGCCAAGTGCGTGGCCAGTGCCGACCCCAGCGAGAAGTTGGCGATGAAGATCACACCGATTTCGGGATGGGCATCAATCAGGGGGCGAACAGCGGCGATGCGTTCACGCGACCAACCGGAGGTGCCCACGAGCACGCTTTTGCCGTTCTCCACAGCGAACTCGATGACCTGCTTGCTGACGGCCGGAAGCGACACGTCGAACACCACATCGGCCACCAGCATCTCGCTGAGGTCGCTCCGCGAATTAAGCGCGGCAGCCAGCGTGAAGTCGTCGGAATCGTCCACGAGCTGGCAGACGAGAGCGCCCAATTTGCCCGAGGCGCCAACGACGGCAACAGAGGTAGTCATGACTCCAGCCTACCTTTTGCGCTTTACGGCACGTAGGACTCGGTGAGTCCCGTGCGTAGCTCAACGGGCAGGTGCCCCACGTCGTTGTGGCTGACCAGCGTCCACGGTCGACCCGCCTTTTGGAAGAGAACGGTCACGCCACAATGAGCCTGAGACAGCGTGAGCCACTTCCACTCCGGAGCCCCCAAAACCTCCCGGACGAGCCACGCGATCACCGAATTGTGGGTGACGAGAAGGTCGGTCTGACCCTTGACGCCGTGACCCAGGTACTCGGCTACGGCGTCGGCCATCTGCGCGGCGCCCGCCTCAATCTCGGCCTCTGTTCTCGGCTTAAAGAACGCGTTGAAGACGGCCGGCATCTGCGCCGACGGACCCGACGGAACACAGTCCATGAGCAGGGCTGACGGTTGCGGGTCAATGTCGGGAAGCGTTTCCTTGAGCACCCGAACCGTGTCGGCAGCGCGGTCGAAGGGGGAATGCCAGACGTTCGTGAATTTCAG
>CAIVOR010000019.1 GCA_903907615.1 uncultured Microbacteriaceae bacterium
GTATCGCGCGCGCGATGCGCTGCTGACCGAGGAAGGGAAAGAACCGGTCGTCAACGATTCCCAGAACCAGGGTGGGCACCGTAATCGTGGCGAGTACCTCGTCGATGTCGCCGCGCCCGCGACCCACGTCGTGTGAGTTCATGGACTCCACCAAGACGAGGTAACTGTTGGCATCGAAACGCCGCGTGAACTTGTTGCCGTGGAAGTCGAGGTAGCTGGCCACAGCGAACCTGCCGCCCTGTCCCAGGGGGCTGATGTCGCTCTGAGCCTGGCGGTCGAAACGTTCGTTGAGTTCGGCGGGGGTGCGAAAGTTCTGAAAACTGATGCGTCGCGCCAGTGCCAGACCGCGGTGTGGCCCGTCCCCGTCGACGGCTTCGTAGTAGTGCCCGCCGCGCCAGAGCGGGTCGAGCTGGATGGCCTCAATCTGCACGGTGTTAAGGGCGATCTCGTCGGCGCTGGTGGCGGCCGGTGCCGCCAGAATTCCCAGACGCTGCGCGCGCTCCGGAAACATGATGCCCCACTCGAGGGCGTGCATGGCGCCCATGGATCCGCCGATCACGGCCGCCCAGGCGTCCACCTGGAGGTAATCAGTGAGCAACGCCTGCACGTTCACTTGATCCCGAATTGTGGTGAACGGAAAACGGGAGGCCCACTCGTATCCATCGGGTGCCAGCGACGCCGGACCCGTGGTGCCCTGACAGCCGCCGAGAACATTGGGTGCCACGACGAACCAGCGGTCGGTGTCGACGGCTTTGCCCGGGCCGATGACGTCTTCCCACCAGCCGCTGGTCTTGTGGCCGCGACCGGCCGGACCCACCACGTGACTGTCGCCCGTCAGGGCATGCAAAATTAACACAGCGTTGTCGCGGGCATCGTTCAGGGTGCCCCACGTCTCGTAGGCAACGCGCACGTGTGGCAGCGATTGCCCCGACTCAAAAGTGAACGCGCCGAGGTTGGCAAACTGGCGATCGCCGGGGGCGTCGCCCTCGCGCCACGCACCGGTTGCGGGCGGTTTGCCGGCAACCGAGCGGATTTGTTCGTCCGTGACAAAGCTCGAGGGGAGTCCGTCACCGATACTTTGCGAGTCCATTGCCTCAATCCTGCCAGAACACAAACTGCCTGGTCGCGACATCGTCGCAAGCAGGCAGTTTGTGAGTGAGGCTACTTGGTTGCCTTTGCGGCGGCGGCCAGAGCCGTCTCGAGGTCAGCGATGAGGTCATCCACGTTCTCGATGCCCACCGAGAGTCGCACCAGTCCGGGCGTGACACCCGAGGTGAGCTGCTGCTCGGGCGTGAGCTGCGAGTGCGTGGTGGATGCGGGGTGGATCACGAGCGAACGCACGTCTCCGATGTTGGCCAGGTGGCTGAAGAGCGAGAGGCTCTCAACAAACACCTTGCCGGCTTCGACGCCGCCCTTGATCTCGAACGAGACGATGGCGCCAACACCCTTGGGGGCGTATTTCTTGGCAGCCGCGTTCCAGGGGCTCGACTTGAGGCTCGCGTAGTTGACCGAGACAACGTCCTTGCGCTTTTCAAGCCACTCGGCAACCTTCGTGGCGTTTTCCACGTGGCGCTCGATGCGAATGCTGAGCGTCTCGATGCCCTGAATGATCTGCCACGCGCTGGCCGGAGCAATCGATGCTCCGAGGTCACGCAGCAACTGCACGCGGGCCTTGATGATGTAGGCGATGGGGTCACCCAGAACTCCCGTGTAGCTGGCACCGTGGTACGAGGGGTCGGGCTCGGTAAGTCCGGGGAACTTCTCTACGTTCTTCGACCATTCGAACTTGCCGCCGTCGACGATGATTCCACCGATAACCGTGCCGTGTCCGCCGAGGAACTTGGTGGCCGA
>CAIVOR010000020.1 GCA_903907615.1 uncultured Microbacteriaceae bacterium
AAGATGGAAGACGTTATCTTCGCCGGAACGGCCACCCGCGGGCCACTGGGTCGCGCCGAAGTTTCGCTCACCATTGATAACTCTGATGGGGCTCTGCCCATCGACTACACCGAAGTCACCATCAGCCGAACGCTGTTCCGCAACGGAACGAGTGAGTACGCCATCAACGGTGAGACGTGTCGCCTGCTCGACCTGCAGGAGCTGCTGAGCGACTCCGGCCTGGGTCGCGAGATGCACGTCATCGTGGGGCAGGGACGCCTCGAGAGCGTGTTGCAGGCGAGCCCCGAAGATCGCCGCGGGTTTATTGAAGAGGCCGCCGGAATTCTCAAGCACCGTCGCCGCAAAGAAAAGACCGTGCGCAAGCTCGAGGCCATGCAGGCCAACCTCACGCGTTTGTCAGACCTCGCTGGCGAGGTGCGACGCCAGCTCAAGCCACTCGGTGCCCAGGCCGACATTGCGCGCGAAGCCGTGCAGATTCAGGCCGAGGTGCGCGATGCGCGAGCTCGACTGCTGGCCGACGATGTGGTGACCCTGCGCACGGCTCTCGACGGGTTCAACAAGTCGGAGTCCGAGCGCCACAGCGAACGCATCGTGCTCCAGGAGCAGCTGGAGCGCGTGTCGTTGCGCGTGCGTCGTATTGAGGCCGAGGCGTCAACCGACGCCGTCGATGAGGCCCGTCGCACGGTGTTTGCGCTCGAGTCCGTTCAGGAACGTCTGCGCGGCCTCTTCACCCTCGCCAACCAGCGACTCGCCCTGTTTAGCGCCGATGCCGATCAGACACCGCTCGGTTCGGGTGTCACGCAGTCGATGGTGGACGATGCGGCCGCCGAAGCCGTCTCGCTGGCCGCGGCGGCTGTCGCTGCCGAGGCCGCCTGGCAAGAGACCCAAGAACTCACCACGCAGGCACGTACCGTGCTGGAGGCGGCCGAAGCCGAGCTCAACGAAATGGGTGCGCTCGTTTCGCGCGCCGAACTCGACGTGGCCGCACTCCGCGGAGCCCGTGACGCGGCGCAGTCGTCGTTGGACGCCGTCACCAGTGAACGCCAGCGTGCCGTCGATGCTCTCGCCGGCGCTCAGGACCGGCGCACGGCGGCCGAGGAACTTCTCGAGTCGCTCCAGGGGTCGCAGACCGCTGCCGGCAATGCCGAGACCTTGGGTGCTGCCTACACCGCGGCCGAAGCTGCCGTGGTGAGCACCGAGGCTGCGGTCGACGAACTGCGCGAACGCGTGCACTCGCTCGAGCGTGAAGCGGAGGCCCTCACGGCGCGCATCTCAGCCCTGGCGCTGGCGATGGAGCACGAAGACGGTTCGGCCGAACTCATCGCGGCCAAGCTGTCGGGCATTGCGGGCCTTGTCGCCGAACACGTCTCGATCGAGCCCGGATGCGAGACGGCGATTGCCGCTGCCCTCGGCGGACTCTCCGATGCTGTTCTGGCTGACTCCCTGGATGCGGCCGTCGACGCCCTCGGTGCGGCCGAGGCCGGCAACATGGGACGCGTCAACATCATTGTGGGCTCGGCCGCCACGCGCACCGCCGACCTGCCCACCGCTCCGGGAGTGGTCCCCGCCTCGTCTGTCGTCACCGGTCCCTCGGGAGTTTTGGGTCTGCTCGCCGAGACCGTCATTGCCGATGACCTGGCTGCCGCTCGCGCCGCGTGGAAGAAGACCTACGCCGCTCTTGAGCGCAATGTGACCATCATCACGCGCGCGGGCGAGGTGCTGACCCGCTTTGTCCTCTCGGGCGGAAGCGGAGCGACGCGCAGCCGAATTGAGCTGGTGGCCGAGCGTGACGCCGCAATTTCGGCCCTCGAGAAAACAACGCGCAACACGGATGCAGCTCGACTGGAGCTGGCCGATCGTCGCGCCGACGCCCAGGTAGCCAAGGAGCGCTCCGTTGCCGCACTGGCTGCCCTGCGCGAGTTTGACGCGCAACTGGCCGCCCGATCCGAGGAATTGAACCGCGCCAAGGCGCAGGCCGAATCGGCCGCTGCCGAGGTGGCGCGTCTCACGGAGGCGTTGGCCGCCACCACCGACCAGGTGACCCAAGCCACTGCCGAACTCGAGCGCAGTTCTCAGGAGCTGGCGCAGAAAGAGTCCGCACCTCTCCCCGTGGCTGACTATGGGGTGCGCGAGCGCGCCCTCGTGGCGTTTGAGGCTCAACGCGAACGCGAGGTGCAGTCACGATTGGCGCTCGAGACCGCGCGCGAGCGGGTGCGTGCCGAAGAGCTGCGTGTTGAGGGCTTGCGCACACAACTCGATACGGATCGTCAGGTGGCCGAGGAGGCTGCGCGTCGGGCCGTCGAGCGCCGTCGCCAGGTGGACGTGGCCAACAGTGTCGTGGCCGATCTGCCTCCCGTGCTCGACTCGGTCGACCGTTCCGTCAGCGAGGCCCGTGTGGTCTTGCAGCAGCGCGAAACCGAACGCCTCGCGTCCACTGCCGAACTCACCGAGCTGCGTGCCGAAGAAGTGACCCTGCGCGAGAAGCTGGGCGGCATCACCGAGAGCGTGCACGGTCTCGAACTGCAGATCTACGAGAAGAAGCTTCAGCTGTCGACGCTTGTCGAGCGCGCGGCCACCGAACTCGGCCTCGTCGAAGATGTGCTCGTCGCCGAATACGGCCCCGACCAGCTCATCCCGACGGGTGAGCCCGCAGATCCTGCTGCGGCCGAAGGGGAATCCGGCATTCCGTTCGTGCGTGCCGATCAGGAGCGTCGCCTCGAGAAAGCGGAGCGCAAGCTCTCAGCACTCGGCCGCGTCAACCCGCTCGCCCTCGAGGAATTCTCCGCTCTCGAGGCCCGCCATCAGTTCCTCACCGAGCAGCTCACCGACCTCACCAACACGCGCCGCGACCTGCTGAGCATCATCGACGAGGTGGATGCCACCATGCAGACCATCTTCGAGGCCGCCTTCGAAGACACCCGCAGGGCGTTCAACGAGG
>CAIVOR010000021.1 GCA_903907615.1 uncultured Microbacteriaceae bacterium
GGTCATGTCGTAGGGCTGGTTCGCCGAGTCGGGGATGATCGTGTTGAGTTTCTTGTCTGATTCCGTCACCTCGAGCTCTACGTCACTCTCGTAGACGGGGTGCTCGGCCATGTTGTTATCGGGCAGGTAGGCGATCAGCGTGCGCGCGTAGTCGAGGGCATCCGGTTCGTCGGCGGCCAAGTAGTGCGAGACACCCGACACGGTGTTGTGCGTGAGCGCGCCTCCGAGTTCTTCGAAGCCCACGTCCTCGCCCGTGACCGTCTTGATGACATCGGGGCCGGTCACAAACATGTGGCTGGTCTTGTCGACCATGATGACGAAGTCGGTGAGCGCGGGGGAGTAGACGGCTCCACCGGCGGCCGGGCCCATGATGATCGAAATCTGGGGGATGACACCGGAGGCAGCCGTGTTGAGTCGGAAGATCTCCCCGTACTTGCCGAGGGCCACAACACCCTCTTGAATGCGCGCGCCACCGGAGTCGAGCATGCCAATGATGGGCACGCCCGTTTTGAGCGCGAGATCCATGATCTTGATGATTTTCTCACCGGCAACCTCACCCAGTGAGCCACCAAAAATGGTGAAGTCCTGCGAGTAGACCGCGACCTGACGACCGTGGATGGTGCCTGTTCCCGTGACCACCGAGTCGCCGTAGGGGCGGTGCTTTTCCATGCCGAACGCTGAGGTGCGGTGCCGGACAAACTCGTCGAGCTCGACAAAAGAGCCCGGATCGAGGAGCTGCTCGATGCGCTCACGGGCGGTCATCTTGCCCTTGGCGTGCTGTTTCTCGACGGCGGCCTCGCCACTGGCCAGAACGGCCTCGTGGTAGCGCTTCTTGAGGTCGGCGATTTTTCCCGCGGTAGTGAACGGATCGATGTCCTTGTCGTTGGCAGTCACGGCTTTACTTTACTGTCGACCGGCGCGTGAAGTGTGGTTGAGTTTGGGGTGATGAACCTTTATCGCTCGGAGCGCGTGTCGCCGCGCGTTGAGTGGCGCGACGCGGCGGGCTCAACAAACGAAGAATTGGCCACCCTCGTGGCCGCCTCACCGGGTGCCTGGCCACACCTGTCGGTTCTCGTCACCGATACGCAAACCGCCGGTCGCGGGCGACTCGGTCGGGAGTGGAACGCGCCGGCCGGAACCTCGATGGCCGCCTCGGTTTTTCTCGACGTGGTGCGTGGCCCCCGGGCTATCGACCAACAACGCTGGGGGTGGATTCCGCTCGTGGCGGGTACCGCCATGACGCTGGCGCTGCGTGGCTTCGTTGATGACCCTTCGCGGGTGTCGCTCAAATGGCCCAACGATGTGCTGATCGACAACCGCAAAGTGTGTGGAATTCTTTCCGAACTCTCTCCCGCCGGAATTGTCGTCGGTGCGGGGGTCAACCTGGGCATGGCCGTGCACGAGCTACCGGTTGAGACGGCAACGTCGCTGGCCATTTCCGGAGCCAGCACCACGAACCTTGACGAGGTGTTGGCCGCCTACCTGACGGAGCTCGCAGCGCTGGTGACCGGTCTCGCTGTGACTCCCTCCGATTCGCTCGAAGACCTCACGAACGTCGTGCGCGCCGTGTGTTCGACTCTGGGGTCGACCGTTCGCGTGGATATTCCCGGTAAATCAGGGGTTTCTGGCCGTGCCGTCGCCATCGATGACCTCGGACGGCTTGTCGTAGAAACATCAAAGAATCAGCCACAACTCGTCGTGGCTGCCGGAGATGTGACCCATGTGCGAGTAATAATGACGCATGATTCGTCGACGAGAGACGGGCCTCATCCCGGTTCAGGATGAGCAAACGGCCGAGCAGACCGTGGCCGTTCTGCGCCGTCATGCCCGAATTCTTTCTGGTCCGTTCATCCTTCTCGCCCTGACGACGGGTGCACTCGGTTACTTCGATGCGCTTCTTCCCGAGGCGTGGATGCGTATCCTGCTCTGGTCGGTTGCCACGGTCATCATCGTGGCACTCGTTCTGGTGCCACTGCTTGCGTGGTTGGGCGGGCGGGTCGTTGTGACCACGCGTCGCATTGTGATCTTCAACGGAATCATCATGCGCTCGCGTCGCGAAATTCTGTTGGCACGCGTGACAGATGTGACCGTTCGCCGCTCACCGCTCCAGGTGCTATTCCGGGCGGGAAACATTCTCATTTCGATGGGCGGCGAGAAGGCCGTGCGGGTCAGTGATATTCCACGGGCCGACCTGGTCTCGGCCGCGCTCATGCAGTTGGCGGCGAGCAATGAGCCCGTGGTTCTGCAGCGCACACGTGACCGGGCCGAATGGGCTGACGATGTGTTTAGCGGGCGCGAGCCCGGGCTGCTCTCGGCCTAGTCCTGCGTACCGACCGCAGCGTTGGGCCGCCAGCGACGCCCGCGGCGCGTCAGCCGGAACCACAACCGCTGCATTCCCCAGAGGGTGACTCGACTCATGGCCTCGAACACGATGGTCGATGACATTTTGGATTGTCCGACTTCGCGCTCGCGAAACTCGATGGGAACTTCGGCAATGACGAGCCCCCGGTCGTGGACCCGGCGCGTGAGGTCAATTTGAAAGCAGTACCCGTGTGAGGCGACGTTTTCGAGCGCGATAGACCGGAGGGTGTCCGCGCGAAACGCTCGGAAACCCGCGGTGGCATCCTTGGTGCGCACCCCCAAGAGAATCTGAGCGTAGAGATTTCCGCCACGGCTGATGAGGCGGCGTAGCCACGGCCAGTCGACGACAGAACCGCCAGCGACCCAGCGAGAGCCAATCGCGAGATCGGCGCCACCCGGCCTGACCCCCGCAATCAGGGCAGGAAGGCGATCCGCAGGATGCGACCCGTCGGCATCCATCTCGACGACGATGGAATACGTGCGTGCGAGCGCCCACGCGAACGCGGCCAAGTAGGCATCGCCCAGACCGGTTTTCTCGGTGCGATGCAGTACGTGCACGCGAGCGTCCCCGGCGGCTTGCGCGTCGGCCAATTCCCCCGTTCCATCGGGGCTGCTGTCATCGACGATCAGGATGTCGGCGCGGGGAACGGCACGGCGAACCCGGTCCACAATCGAGCCGAGGTTGTCACGCTCGTTATACGTGGGAATGACGACGAGGGCGCCGGTTCCCTGCTCGCTGCTCACGCCGACTCATTTGCGGAGGCGCGTCGCGGGCTCCACACCCAGAATCGGTACAGCACAAACCGCACCGCGGTGCCGAGCCCGAGACCAATCACGTTGCCCGCAATGTTGTCGGCCAAC
>CAIVOR010000022.1 GCA_903907615.1 uncultured Microbacteriaceae bacterium
AGAACGTAGCGACCGAGCGGGATTCACGAACCACTCACTTCGAAAAGTTAAGGCAGTACTGTGACGCGTACATACACGCCCAAGATCTCTGAGGTTAAGCGCGGCTGGGTCATCATCGACGCAACCGACGTTGTTCTCGGACGACTGGCCAGCCACACGGCAACTATCCTCCGCGGCAAGAACAAGCCGACCTTCACCCCCCACATGGACATGGGTGACTTCGTCATCATCATCAACGCCGACAAGGTTGCTCTGACGGGCTCCAAGCTCGCGCAGAAGAAGGCCTACCGCCACTCGGGTTACCCGGGCGGACTCACGGCCACCTCGTACTCCGAGCTGCTCGAGAAGAACCCCGAGCGTGCCGTGGAGAAGGCCGTTCGCGGCATGCTCCCCAAGACCTCGCTGGGCCGCGCGCAGATGCGCAAGCTCAAGGTCTACACGGGTGCCGAGCACCCTCACGCTGCCCAGCAGCCCACGCCGTACATTCTCGACCAGGTCGCTCAGTAAGCGCCGGATACGTAAAGGACCGAATCAACATGACTGAGATTGAGACCACCCCGGCCGACGAGGCCGCAGAGGTTACCGAGACCGAAGAGGTCACCGAGTACAGCACCGAAAGCCCGGCAGCTTCGGCTCCCGCCGCACCCCGTGTTGTCATGAACGTTCCCGGCGCAGCCGTGGGCCGTCGCAAGCAGGCCATCGCCCGCGTGCGCCTCGTTCCCGGCGCCGGCAGCATCACTGTCAACGGCCGCGAGTTCGCCGACTACTTCCCCAACAAGTTGCACCAGCAGCTGATCAACGACCCGTTCACCGTGCTCAACCTGCTCGGTAGCTACGACGTTGTTGCACGCATCACCGGTGGTGGCCCCTCGGGTCAGGCCGGCGCACTGCGTCTGGGCATCTCGCGCGCGCTCAACCTCATTGACGAGGAGAACAACCGGGCCACGCTCAAGAAGGCCGGCTTCCTCAGCCGTGACGCTCGCGTCAAGGAGCGCAAGAAGGCCGGTCTCAAGAAGGCCCGTAAGGCTCCTCAGTACTCGAAGCGTTAGTCGTCAAGGCTCCTCGCCATGGCTCGCCTGTTTGGTACGGACGGCATTCGAGGGCTTGCGAATCGGGAACTCACCGCCGACCTCGCTCTCGGGCTCGCTCAGTCAGCAGCGTTTGTGCTCATGCACGGACGCCACGCTGACGAGCGCCGCGAAAAGGGCAAACGTCCCGTGGCCGTGCTTGCGCGCGACCCGCGGATTTCCGGCGAGTTCCTCGCGGCGGCGGTTGCGGCCGGTTTGGCGAGCTCCGGCATCGACGTGCTTGATGCCGGTGTACTGCCCACCCCGGCCTGCGCGTTCCTGATCAAAGACATCGACGCCGACTTTGGCGTGATGATCTCTGCGTCGCACAACGCGGCGCCCGACAACGGCATCAAGTTTTTTGCCTATGAGGGCGTGAAACTGCCGGATGAGGTGGAAGACCGCATCGAGGAACACCTCGGTATCGAAAAGCTTCTCCCCACGGGCAGTGAGGTCGGGCGAATCCGTCGTTTTGCCGATGCTGAAGACCGCTACGCGCTTCACCTCCTGAGCACGTTGCCGCACCGACTCGACGGAATCCACGTTGTCATCGACTGTGCGCACGGGGCCGCCGCGGCGGTGAGCCCTCAGGTGTTTGCTGACGCCGGCGCCACCATTACCGTCATCGGTAACGAACCCAACGGAAACAACATCAATGACGGCGTGGGATCGACTCACCTCGACCTCCTGGCGGCCAAGGTGCTCGAGGTCGGAGCCGACGTGGGCATTGCGCACGATGGCGACGCCGATCGCTGCCTCGCGGTGGATGCCGAGGGCAACATTATCGACGGCGACCACATCATGGCCATCCTCGCGATTGCCATGAAGGAACGCGGCCTGTTGCCCGACAACACGCTCGTGGCTACCGTGATGAGCAACCTGGGCTTGCACCGCGCCATGTCCGCGCACGACATCACGGTCGTCGAGACGGGCGTGGGCGACCGCTACGTTCTCGATGCTCTTGCTGCCGGAGGGCACAGCCTGGGCGGTGAGCAGTCGGGCCACGTCATCATGTCGCAGTTTGGCACCACGGGTGACGGCGTGCTGACCGGTCTCCACCTCGTGGCCGAGATGGCCCGCACCGGCAAGAGCCTCAAGGAGCTTGCCAGCGTGATGACCGTCTACCCGCAAATCTTGGTCAACGTGCGCGGTGTCGACCACCGGGCGATGCACGGCAACACCGTCATCGAAACGGCCGTCGCCGAAGCCTCGCTGGAGCTTGCCGATTCCGGACGCGTGCTGTTGCGCCCTTCCGGCACCGAACCCATGGTGCGCGTCATGGTGGAGGCGGCCGACCAGGCCACCGCCGACCGGCTGGCCCACGCACTTGCCGACGTCGTAAAGGCTGAGCTCGGGAGCTAGGCCGTGTTCACTCGAATTGTTCGCACGGTGATGTGGATACTGGTCTCCATCGACGCCATTGGCACGCTCTGGTTGGCGAGCCTGTCACTATTCGGCGGCTACGTGCTCGATCAAGGCACCTGGGAATACGTGGGTGGCGGTAACAGCGGTGCGGCAGCGGTCATCCTTTTCGGCGTGGTGGTCGCGGCCGTGATTGTGTTCGCCGCTCGTTCCCTCTTGCGTCGCGGCTAGAGCTTTCGCAGGTAGACCGTGTCGACGGTGTGGTCGCTCGCCTTGCGCAGGATGAGCCGTGCGCGCGAGCGGGTCGGACGGATGTTCTCCACCAGGTTGGGCTCGTTGGTGCGCTTCCAGATGGCCTGAGCCTCGGCGAGTGCCTCGGTCTCGTCGAGCGCGGCGTAGCGGTGAAAATACGACTCGGGGTTACTGAACGCGCTGCGCTGAAGTTCGAGGAAGCGCTCTTGATACCATCGTTCGATGTCGCTCATGCGGGCATCCACGTAAATCGAGAAGTCGAAGAGGTCGGACAGCGCGAGAGTGCCGCCGAGTGAGGGCTGTAACACGTTGAGCCCTTCGACGATGAGCACATCGGGCCGAGCCACCTCGATGTGCTCGCCCTCGACGATGTCGTAGGTGAGGTGCGAATAGACGGGCGCATGCACGGCATCTGCGCCGCTCTTGACCTCGCTCACGAATCGGGTGAGCGCGCGTCGGTCGTACGACTCGGGGAAACCCTTGCGGTCGAGGATTCCTCGGTGTGACAACTCGGCGTTTGGCAACAAGAATCCGTCGGTCGTGACGAGCTCAACGCGGGGTGTGTCCGACCAGCGCGATAGGAGCAGTTGTAGGAGGCGCGACACCGTCGACTTACCCACAGCCACCGATCCGGCAACGCCGATCACAAAAGGCGTCACGGACGCGGGCTTGCCAAGGAACGCGTCGGTAGCAGCCGAGAGGCTGCGCGTGGCAGCGGCATACAGCGAGAGGAGGCGGCTCAGCGGGAGGTAGACCTCGCGCACCTCGCGCTCGTCGAGCGGATCGCCCTGACCGCGCAGGGCGTCGATCTCGGCCGTGCTCAGGTCGGGCCCGTTCCCCGGGGTAAGACCGGCCCACTCGGCGCGCGGAATCTCGACGAACGGCGTCTGGTGCAGGGGCGTCGCGCCGCCGCGGGAGGAACTCACGTGACCATTCTGCCCGACAAAAGCGCCGCGCCTTGAGGCGATATGGCTGCGGGATGACAACGACGCCCGTCGGGGCAGAAACCCGCCCAACGCCTAGACTTATCAGCATGTGTGGAATCGTTGGCTACGTCGGAGACAAGGGCACGGTTGACGTGCTCATTTCCGGCCTCAAGCGGCAGGAATACCGCGGCTACGACTCCGCGGGCATCGCAGTAATCACCCACGACGGCCACATTTCGAGCGCCAAGAAGGCGGGAAAACTTCAGGCGCTCGTCGACGAGTTGGCCGTTCGTCCGGTGGCTGCCGGGGCTACGGGCATCGGGCACACGCGCTGGGCCACGCACGGCGCTCCGATCGATGCCAACGCGCATCCGCACCTGGCCGACGGTGGCAAGCTGGCGCTGATCCACAACGGAATTATTGAGAATTACGCTGAGATTCGCGACGAGATGCTGGCGGCTGGCCACGAATTTGTGAGCGAGACCGACACCGAGGTGGCCGCTGTTCTGGTGGGTCACCTCGTGAACGCCACGGGTGATCTGCGCACCGCGTTCGCGCAGGCCGTCAACCGTCTTCAGGGCGCGTTCACGCTGCTGGCCCTGCACGTCGACGAACCGGGGCTGATTGTGGCTGCGCGCCACAACTCCCCGCTCATCGTGGGCTTTGGCGACGGCGAGAATTTCTTGGGCTCGGACGTGGCCGCGTTTGTGGCACACACGCACCGGGCGGCCGCGGTGGGCCAAGATCAGATTGTCGCCCTCACCGCCGATTCCGTGACGGTCACCGACTTCGCGGGCAACCCCGCCAGCCTCGAGGAGTTCGAGGTGGCCTGGGATGCCTCGGCCAGCGACAAGGGCGGCTGGCCCAGCTTCATGGCCAAAGAGATTTCCGAAAACCCCGATGCGGTGGCTAACACCACGCGCGGCCGCGTGGTGGACGGATCGGTCACCATTCCGGAACTGACCGCGCTGGGCGACGACTACCTGCGCGGTGTCTCTCGGATCATTGTGGTGGCCTGTGGCACGGCCTCGTACGCCGGCCTTGTCGGCGCCTACGCCATCGAACAGTGGGCACGCATCCCCGTTGATGTTCAACTGAGTCACGAGTTCCGCTATCGCGAACCGGTGATTTCGGCCGACACACTGGTGGTCTCCATCAGCCAGTCGGGCGAAACCATGGACACGCTCATGGCGGTCAAGTACGCCAGCGAGCACGGCGCCAAAACCCTGTCCATTTGCAACACGCAGGGTGCCACGATTCCTCGCGAGTCGGATGCGGTGATTTACACGCACGCTGGGCCCGAGGTGGCGGTCGCGTCGACCAAAGCCTTCGTGGCACAGATCACGGCGCTCTACCTCTTGGGATTGCACGCAGCTCGCGTACGAGGAACTCTCGACGCGACCGAACTGGCGCGCAACGCCGCCGAGTTGGAGGCCATTCCCGCCAAGCTGGAACAGGTGCTGCTCACCGGCAGCACCGTTGCCCAGCTGGCCAAGTGGATGAGCGATACGCCGGCCGTGCTGTTCTTGGGTCGTCACGTGGGCTTTCCCATTGCGCTCGAGGGTGCTCTCAAACTCAAGGAGCTCGCCTACATTCACGCCGAGGGATTCGCTGCGGGTGAACTCAAGCACGGACCCATCGCGCTCATTGATCATGGCCAGCCAGTGTTTGTGATCGTGCCCAGCCCCCGCAAGTCCGAGGTGATTCACGCCAAGGTCATCTCGAACATTCAGGAGATTCGCGCGCGCGGCGCCCGCATCATTGCTATCGCCGAACAGGGCGACGCAGCCGTGTTGCCTTACGCCGACGAGGTCATTCAGATTCCCCTGGCGGATCCGCTGTTTGAGCCGTTCCTCGCTGTCTTGCCCCTGCAGATGTTTGCCATGGAGCTCGCGCACGCCAAGGGGCTCGACGTTGACCAGCCGCGTAACCTGGCCAAATCGGTGACGGTCGAGTAGTTCATGATTGTGGGGATCGGCGTCGACATCGTGGATGTGGAGCGGTTCGAGCGTGCGGTCACCCGCACGCCACGCCTCGTTGAGCGCTTGTTCACGCCCGCCGAACGCCAGAACTCGATGCGTTCGCTCGCCGCGCGCTTCGCCGCCAAGGAAGCATTTATCAAAGCGATGGGCGGCTCGGGGGAGTCGTCGTGGCAAGACATGGAAGTGGTGTCGGCACCGTCCCGTGCTCCGCGCCTCACCCTCTCGGGCCGCGCCGCCAACTTGGCCGCGAGCCACGGTGTGACGAACCTGCAGCTCTCGTTGGCGCACGACGGTGGTTCGGCCATCGCGTTCGTTGTGGCGGAGGGAGGTGCCCAGTGATCGGCCCAGAGTTTCGCGAGATTCAAATCGACCTCGGCGCCCTGCGCCGCAACGTGAGTCACCTCAAGACCGTCATCGGTGTGGAACACCTCATGATCGTGGTCAAGGCCGACGCCTACGGACACGGCATGGTCCCGTGCGCGCGCACGGCGGTGGATGCCGGTGCCGACTGGTTGGGTGTGGCCGACGTGCAGGAGGCGCTCACCCTGCGACAGGCAGGCATCCAGGTGCCCATTCTCGCGTGGCTTCATTCGTCGCGCGAAGACTTCCAGGAAGCCCTGACCAATCGCGTGACCATTGGCGTTTCGTCGCTTGCTCAGCTGGATGCCGTTGCCAACGCGTCGTATGCCTGGACAGACGGACCCGCACCCATCCACCTCAAGCTCGACACCGGTCTCAGCAGAAACGGCATTGCGCCCGAAGAGTGGCGCAAGGTTTTTGAGCGGGCTAAGTACCACGAGGGCGACGGCGCGATTGTCGTCGAGGGCATCTTCAGCCACCTCGCCGGCGCCGGCCCCCAGGCCGACCTCGCCGCACACGTACTCTTTGAGGAGGGCATCGCCCACGCGCGCGATGCGGGCCTCAACCCGAGCATCATCCACATCGCCGCTACCGCCACCGCACTCACGTCGACGTCCATGCGTTACAACATGGTGCGCATCGGCATTGGCGCCTACGGCGTCTCGCCGGATGACACCACGCCGGTGGCGAATCTTGGCCTGACGCCCGTGATGACCGTGCGATCGCGCGTGGCCGCTGTGCGTAAGGTTCCCGCCGGTGTGGGAGTCTCCTACGAATACGACTACGTGACGCCGCAGGCCACAACCCTGGCTCTGGTGCCGTTGGGCTACGCCGAGGGAATCCCGCGCTCGGCATCCAATTCGGCGCCGGTCAACGTTGCGGGTCAGGTGCGCAAAATCTCGGGGCGGGTCGCGATGGATCAGTTCATCGTTGACATGGGCAGCGAGTGGGTCACTGTGGGTGATCCCGTTGTGGTCTTTGGCGATCCCAAGCGTGGTCATCCGAGTGCCTCCGATTTTGCGCGCGCGTGCGGGACCATCGGCTACGAGATTGTGACGCGCATGGGCGGTCGCTGCGTTCGCGTTTACGTGGAGCTGTAGTGACCGAGGTCAACCTCACGGTGGCCACTCCCGAGGCGATGAACGAGCTGGGTCGTCGGGTGGCGGCGGAGCTTCGCGCGGGTGACGTCATTGTGCTCACGGGTGATCTGGGCGCCGGCAAGACCACGCTGACACGCGGACTCGGCGAAGCACTCGGCGTGCGTGGTGCCGTCACGTCACCCACGTTCGTCATCGCTCGCACCCACCCGCGCGACTCCGGCGGCGCTCCTCTTGTGCACGTCGACGCCTACCGGCTGACCGACCCGTTGGAACTCGACGACCTCGATATCGATTTCGCGGGGTCCATCGTGGTCGTGGAATGGGGTAGGGGTATGGTTGAGCCCTTGGCGCCCCAGCGTCTGGAGATTGATATTGATCGCCCGCACGGCGCTCGGGATGGTTCAGATCTGCTCGGCGACGTCACCGACATCGAATCGGATGTTGAACCCCGCACGGTGACATTGCGATCCGTGGGCGAACGTTGGGCGGGTGTGACGTGGTGATTTTGGCCATCGATACGTCGGCGGGAACGAGCGTTGCCGTGGTCTCGTTCGACGGCGAGGTCCTCGCCCTGCGCGAGACGTCCGACACGATGCGTCACGCCGAGGTGGTGGGTTCGGCAATCGCAGGAGCGCTGGCCGACGCGGGCATCCTGTCAACCGATGTCATTCTCGTTGCCGGCGGGGTGGGGCCCGGCCCCTTCACCGGACTGCGCGTTGGTCTTGCAGCGGCCGTGGCCTTCGCGACGGCGCGCGACATCCCCCTGCTGCCCACCGTGAGTCACGATGCGATGGCCCGCGGCTACTACGTCGACAACGGGCCGGACTCTTTTGCCACCGGGGTTCGCGTCGTCACGGATGCGCGACGCAAAGAGGTGTACTGGTCGGAGTATTCGGGTTTCGCCGACGGCGTGCCCGTGCGCGTCGAGGGTCCTGCGGTGGCGAAGCCAGATGATCTGACGACTGCGCCAACCCAGATAGTTGCCACCACGGTATCGGCCGCCCACCTCGCCCTCGTCGCCTTGGCGGAGCACGCAGTGGGAGTCTCACGCGCCTTCGACCCGCTCTACCTGCGCTCACCCGATGTCACCCTGTCGGCCGGACCCAAGCGAGTTGTCCAATGAGCGGCCTCGCCACCGTGCGCGACGTTCGCGTCGACGACGACCTCGATGCCGTAATGGCCATGGAGACGAGCATCTTTGGTTCGGATGCCTGGCACCGTGAGATGATGCGCGCCGAGATGATCAACCCCAATTGCCGCTATCTCGTGGCTGAGTTGACGAATGCGCCTGTGCTGGTGGGCTACGCCGGGCTGCTCTGCCCCCC
>CAIVOR010000023.1 GCA_903907615.1 uncultured Microbacteriaceae bacterium
GGCGATTCGAGCGCGTGTTTCACGGCAGATTCTCAGTATTCTGGCGAAACCCATTTCCCCCCAACAAAGGAGTTGCTCAGTGGCTACTGCTACGAAGACAACCTCGAAGAAGAAGGGCGAGTCGGTCAACGGCTTCGACCGGTTCTTCGAAATTACCAAGCGCGGTTCAACATGGCTTACCGAGGTTCGTGGCGGTGTCGTGATCTTCATGACGATGGTCTACATCGTCATCCTGAACCCGATCATCCTGGCTGCCGGCGCCAAAGACGTCGATGGCAACACCCTGAGCTTCCTCGCCATTGGTAGCGCCACCGCACTGACTGCCGGCATCATGTCGCTGCTGTTCGGTCTCATCGCGCGACTGCCGTTTGCGTTGGCTGCCGGACTGGGTATCAACAACTTCCTGGCCGTGACCGTGGTCGGACAGGTGTCCTGGCCCGAGGCCATGGGTCTGGTCGTGATCGACGGTGTGATTATCGTGATCCTGGCTGTCACCGGCCTGCGCACCATGATCTTCAACGCGGTGCCCGCAGCCCTCAAGACGGCCATCACCGTCGGTATCGGTCTCTTCATTGCGTTCATCGGTCTCGTCGACGGCGGTCTGATTCGTCGCAACCCTGACGATGCCAACACTCCCGTTCCCGTCAACTGGGGTGTGGGCGCCGACCACCTGCTGAGCGTTCCCACGCTCTGCTTCATCATCGGCGTCGTTGTCATTGCCATCCTGATGGCCCTGCGCGTGCGCGCTGCCATCCTGATTGGTCTCGTCATTGCCACGATCGTTGCCATTGTTCTCGAGGCAACCATGCACATCGGACCCAAGTTCTCCGACGCCGGCTTCAACCCCTTCGGTTGGGACACCACGGTTCCTGGACTGCCGACGTCGATTGTCGCTACGCCGGACTTCTCGTCCATCGGTCAGGTCGACTTCCTCGGTGCGTTTGGCCGTATCGGCGCCCTCGCGGGAATCATGCTGGTCTTCACACTGGTGTTCTCCAACTTCTTCGACGCCATGGGTACCATGACCGGTCTGTCGAAGCAGGCTGGCCTCGCCGACAAGAAGGGTCACTTCCCCCGCTTGCGTGCCGCCCTGATCGTCGAGGGTGCCGGTGCCGTTGCCGGTGGTCTGACCTCGACGTCGTCGAACACGGTCTACATCGAGAGCGCGTCGGGTATCGCCGGTGGAGCAAAGACGGGTCTGGCCTCGGCCGTGACCGGTGTGCTGTTCCTCATCGCGATGTTCTTCACGCCGCTCACGTCGATCGTGCCCATCGAGGTGGGAGCTTCGGCCCTCGTCATCGTGGGTGGACTCATGATGGCTCAGGTCGTGGATATCGACTGGAAGGACTGGAGCATCGCATTCCCGGCCTTCGCCGCCATCATCGTGATGCCCTTCAGCTACTCGATTGCTAACGGTATCGGTGTCGGCTTCATCCTCTGGGTGATCCTCCGCGCGGTTGCCGGCAAGGCGAAGGAAATCCACTGGCTGCTCTGGGTGGTGGCAGCGGGCTTCCTGCTGTACTTCATCCTTCCCTACATCCAGCAGGCCATCGCTGCGTAGGTAACTCCAGTTACACAAAGAAGTGGCGGGCCCCCACGGGGTCCGCCACTTCTTTTTGCGTGTCTGCGGTGGTTACAGCGGCGTCACGTAGGCGGCCGAAATGCCGCCGTCGACGAGGAACGTCGAACCCGTGATGAACGACGAATCGTCGCTCGCCAGGAATGCCACGGCTGCGGCCAGTTCTTCAGCGTGAGCGAAGCGACCGATGGGAATGTGAACAAGCCGGCGCTGCGCACGCTCCTGATCCTTGGCAAAGAGTTCCTGAAGCAGGGGAGTGTTGACCGGCCCGGGGCAGAGGGCGTTGACGCGGATGCCCTGGCGGGCAAACTGCACGCCCAGCTCGCGACTCATTGCGAGCACGCCACCCTTGGAGGCGGTGTACGAAATCTGCGAGGTCGCCGAACCGAGCACGGCAACGAACGACGCCGTGTTGATGATGGACCCGCTGCCCTGCTTGGTCATGTGGCGCAGGGCGGCACGCGAGCACAGGTAGACCGACTTGAGGTTGACGTCCTGCACTTTCTGCCACGCGGGCAACTCGGTGGTCTCAATGGAGTCATCGTCGGGCGGCGAGATGCCGGCGTTGTTGAATGCGATGTCGACCGAACCGTAGGTCTTGGCGGTCAGGTCGAAGAGGTTGTCGACCTCGGCCTCGTCGGTCACGTTGACCTTGATGAAGAGACCCTCCACCTCGGCGGCGGCCTTCTCGCCCGCCTTCTCGTCCATGTCACCAATCACGACGGTGGCACCCTCGGCGCGCAGTCGCTGTGCGGTGGCGAAGCCAATTCCCGAGGCGCCTCCGGTGATGACGGCGACCTTGCCCGCAAGGCGCTGGGTGAGGTCGATTTTTGTAATGGCCATGCTCTAGTCCTGTTCTGTGGTGGGGATGAAGACGTTCTTGGTTTCGGTAAAGGCAAGGTGCGCATCCGGGCCCAGCTCACGGCCCAGACCCGACTGTTTGAATCCGCCGAAGGGTGTGTTGTACCGAACGGAGGAGTGCGAGTTCACGCTGAGGTTGCCCGATTCCACGCCACGCGCAACACGGATGGCGCGAGCCACATCGCGGGTCCAGATGGAGCCCGAAAGCCCAAACTCGGTGGCGTTGGCCAGGGCCACGGCGTCAGCCTCGTCCTCGAACGGAACAACGGCAACAACCGGGCCAAAGATTTCCTCGGTCATGCAGCGGTCGGTGCGCGAGTCGGGCGTGACCACGGTGGGGGCAAACCAGTAACCGGGACCGTCGGGTGTCGTGCCTCGGAACGCGACGGGTGTGTCTGAGTCCACGTATTCCGAAACGGCGGCCAGATGGGCTGCCGAGACGAGCGGGCCCATGTCGGTGGCGCCATCGGTGGGATCGCCAACGGTGAGCGAAGTCACGGCCTTCTCAAAGTGCTGCATGAATTCGTCGAACACCGACCGCTGAACCAGGATGCGGCTACGAGCACAGCAATCTTGTCCCGAGTTGTCGAAGACCGACGAGGGTGCCGTGGCGGCGGCCTTGGCCACGTCGGCATCGGCAAAGACAATGTTGGCGCTCTTGCCACCGAGTTCGAGCGTGACGCGCTTCACCTGTTCGGCACAGCCGGCCATGATCTGCTTACCCACCTCGGTCGACCCGGTGAAGACCACTTTGCGCACCGTGGGGTGCGTGACAAAGCGATTGCCAACGACCGAACCCTTGCCGGTCAGCACCTGAAAGAGTCCGTCGGGAAGTCCGGCCTCGAGGCCGAGTTCCGCGAGTCGCAGGCTTGTGAGCGGCGTCCACTCGGCCGGTTTGAGCACGACCGCGTTGCCGGCCGCAAGAGCGGGTGCGAAACCCCACGACGCGATGGTCATCGGGAAGTTCCACGGCGTAATCACGCCAACCACGCCCAAAGCTTCTTGGAACGTCACGTCGAGTCCGCCGGCCACGGGAATCTGCTTGCCAAACATGCGCTCGGGTGTTGCCGAGTAGTACTCGAGAACGTTACGCACGTGCTCGGCTTCCCAGCGGGCATTGCCGATGGGGTGACCCGAGTTGCGCACCTCGAGCTGGGCAAGGTGCTCGCGGTCGCCGTCAACCGCGTCGGCGAAGCGACGAAGAATCATGGCCCGATCGGCGGGGTTCAGTCGAGCCCAGGCGACCTGAGCCAGGCGGGCGCGCTCCACGGCCTCGTCGACCGAACTGACGTCGTGCGCGGGAATGGTCTCCATCGCCTCTTCGGTGGCGGGATTAATCAGCGTGTAGCTCACGAGCGGCTCCTGTAGTGGTGGGCGGCTTCGATGAGAGCATCGAAGAGTCGGGGGTCGACGTCGGACGTTTCTTCGGGGTGCCACTGCACGGCAATGCCAAAGTCGACGGTGGTCAGTTCAATGCCTTCGATGACCCCGTCCGCCGTTCGAGCAGAAACGACGAGGTCGCGTCCCACCGTGTCGATGGCTTGGTGGTGGTACATCTGAGCTCCGGTGACGCGGTCTCCCACAATGCGAGACAAGTGCGTTGCTGCGTCGACGGCGACATCCATGGTCGTAAATGTTCCGCCGCCCTTTTGGTAGTGATCGTGACCGATCACTTCGGGCAGGTGCTGGATGAGGTTGCCGCCCTGGTGCACGTTGAGCATTTGTGCGCCTCGACAGATGCCCAGAAATGGCAGGTTTGCGGCGATGGCTGCGCCAAACAGGTCATCTTCCAAGGCATCTCGATCCCGACGTGGTTCGTCCGTCGTCGGGTGAGGTTCCTGGCCGTAGCGAGCTGGGTCGACGTCTTTACCGCCGGTAACGATCAGCCCATCGAGGCGCGACACGATGTCTCGCGCGGAGTCCACATCGGAGGGCTGGGGCGGCAACAGAACGGCCACGCCGCCGGCACGCGTCACCGCACTGAAGTAGACCTCAGGCAGAAATGACGCCCGAACGTCCCAGACGCCACACTGAGCCTGCTCGAGGTAGGTAGTGATGCCGATGACGGGTCTAGAGACGCTCGAAGCCACGAACTCGCTCCCAGTCGGTTACGGCCGCGTCGTACGCGGCGATCTCAATGCGGGCGTTGTTTGCGTAGTGCTCAACAACCTCCGCGCCGAAGGCATCCTTGGCAATCGTGGACGAGGCGAACAACTTCGCGGCGTCGCGCAGGTTCGTTGGGACGCGCACCTTGTCGGCCGTGTAGGCGTTGCCCTCGGTGATCTCTTCGAGTTCGAGCTTGTTGTCGATGCCGTGCAGGCCGGCGGCAATCATGGCGGCCACCGCGAGGTACTGGTTCACGTCTCCACCGGGAACGCGGTTCTCTACCCGGAGAGCGTGACCGTGACCCACAACGCGCAGGGCACACGTGCGGTTGTCGAGGCCCCAGGCAATGGCGGTGGGCGCAAAGCTGCCGTCGACATAACGCTTGTAAGAGTTCACGTTGGGCGCGAGGAAGAGGCTGAGCTCCTTCATCGCGGCAATTTGACCGGCCAAGAAGTGGCGAAACATGTCGCTCATGCCGTGTTCGGCGGCGGCATCCGAAAAGACGGGTTCGCCCTTTTCGGAACGCAGGCTGAGGTGAATGTGGCAGCTGTTGCCCTCGCGCTCGTTGAACTTGGCCATGAACGTCAGGCTCTTGTCGTGACGCTCCGCAATGATTTTGGAACCGCTCTTGTAGATGGAGTGGTTATCGCACGTCGTCACGGCGGTGTCATAGCGGAACGCAATCTCTTGCTGCCCCAGGTTGCACTCGCCCTTCACGCCCTCGCAGTACATGCCTGCTCCGTCCATCGCGTTGCGGATCTCACGCAGCATGGGCTCAAGGCGTGTCGACGCCAGCAGGTCGTAGTCAACGTTGTAGTCGGTTGACGGAGTCAGACCCCGGTAACCGCGCGTCCACGCATCACGGTAGGTGTTGTCGAACACGATGAACTCGAGCTCGGTGCCCACGAAGGGGACGAGTCCGCGCTCAGCGAGACGCGCCACCTGCGCCTGAAGAATTTGACGGGGCGAGGCAACCACGGGTGTGCCGTCGAGCCAATTGAGGTCGGCGGTAACCAGCGCACTACCGGGCAGCCAGGGGGCCACGCGCAGAGTAGTCATGTCGGGCGTCATCACCATGTCGCCGTAACCGCGATCCCAACTCGACATCGCGTAGCCGTCGACAGTGTTCATTTCGACGTCGACCGCGAGCAGGTAGTTGCAGCATTCGGACCCGTGCGCCGCCACGTCTTCGAGGAAGAGCCGGGCAGCAACGCGCTTGCCCACGAGGCGTCCCTGCATGTCGGTAAAGGCCACCACAACGGTGTCAATCTCTCCGGTCGCCACCTGTGTGGTGAGCTCGTCGAGCGTGAGGTATCCGGGATTGCGCGTCATCTGAATCTCTCCGTTGAGGTATCGAACTTTCGTCCTTTAGAGCATAGGCGCGGTCTGCATGTGGCAAGAAAAGAGATTCGAAAAAACTGACGGACATGTAACACAAAGTTTTTATTTCGGGGGGTTCAGATTCTGTGAATTCGCCCTATAGTTGCGCCAAGACAGTTTGCGTGATGCCCTCACACACCGATGTGCGTGGGCAGCGCGGGCGCAAGACATGACGATCGAGGAGATTGACACATCATGGCTAAAGACACTCTGAAGGTGGGTGGTGTCAAGTACACCACTGCCGAAAAGGGATATTTCGAGAAGCGCGGGCTGAAACGCTCCGCCGGCATCTGGGCCCTCTGGGGCCTCGCTATCGCCGCGGTGATTTCCGGTGACTTCTCCGGCTGGAACTTCGGCATCGACTTTGCCGGCTTCGGTGGTATGACGATTGCCTTCGTTCTCGTGGTGATCATGTACTACGCGCTGGTTTACAGCATCGGTGAGATGGCCTCGGCCATGCCACACACGGGTGGCGCCTACTCGTTCGCGCGAGCGGCCATGGGCCCCTGGGGTGGTTTCATCACCGGCATCGCCGAGACCATTGAGTACGTGGCAACCACCGCGGTCATCGTATTCTTCTCGGCCTCGTATGCCGACAGCATCTTCGTGACGCTGCTCAACATTCCTGAGGGCGGGCACGCCCTGCCGATGTGGGTTTGGTACATCATCCTGTATGCAGTGTTCGTCGCCATCAACGCAGCCGGAGCCGCACTCTCGTTCCGCTTCGCCATCGTGGTGTCGTTCATCTCGATCGCCATTCTTGTGGTGTTCTTCGTGATGGCCATCGCCGGCGGACAGTTCAGCTTCGACAAGCTGTGGGACATCCCCGCGGATGCCGGACAGACGACCTTCCTGCCGCACGGTGTGCTGCCGATTCTGTTCGCACTGCCGTTTGCCATGTGGTTCTTCCTCGGTATTGAGGAACTTCCGTTGGCTGCTGAGGAGTCGAAGAACCCCACCAAGGACATCCCCAAGGCAGGCCGCGTGGGTCTTCTCACGCTGCTGATCGCCGCCGTTCTGGTGCTGTTCCTGAACACGGGTGTTGTGGGCGCTGCGGCGACCGGAACTGCGGGCGAGCCTCTGCTCGATGGCTTCCGCGCCATCGTGGGCGACACGGCTGCTGCTGTGCTGGCCTTGGCCGCACTCATCGGTCTGCTGGCTTCACTGCAGGGCATCATGTTCGGCTACGGCCGCAACATGTACTCGCTGTCTCGTGCCGGTTACTACCCCAAGTTCTTCTCGCTCACGGGTAAGACCAAGACGCCCTGGGTGGCGCTCTTGGTCGGTGGCGTGATTGGCTTCGTGGCCCTGGTGGTCGTTGACCTCCTCGTCGCGGCTGACCCCGAAGGTTGGGGTGCCGTGGGTGGCGCCATCGTGCTGAACATCGCGGTCTGGGGAGCGGTGATTGCCTACATCATGCAGATGCTGGCCTTCATCATCCTGCGTCGTAAGTTCAAGAACGCCAAGCGCCCCTACACGAGCCCGTGGGGTATCACCGGTGCGGTAATCGCCACGGTGCTCTCACTGCTCATTTTCGTCGGATTCCTGCTGAACCCGGCGTTCACCTACGCCCTGTACTTCATCCTCGGCGTGTTCGTGCTGTTCATCATCGTCTTCGCGATTTGGGGACGTAACCGTCTCGTGCTGTCGCCCGAGGAAGAGTACGCACTTTCGGGTGGAGAACACGGTGATCCTCAGAAGGAGAAGCTGGGTGGCGCGGTCGAGGCCGAGATCCTGGCTCAGGACGGCGTCGACAAGGCGTAGTCACCGCACATCACCTCGCAGCGGGTCGGTGGTCGTTTCGATCACCGACCCGCTGTGTTTTTTTGGTCGCGGAGCACGCC
>CAIVOR010000024.1 GCA_903907615.1 uncultured Microbacteriaceae bacterium
CGTAGCCGAAACGATCGAGAAGCGCCTCAAGCACGGCGCGGTCGAGTCGATCCAGGCCGCGCGCATCAACGTCAAACAAATCGAGAGCCGCTTGAGCGCTCGAGAGGGCGTCCGTCCCGCCGTGAACATCGGCGTAGTCACGAACGCGCCTGAGGAGACGATTGGCGATTCGCGGGGTCCCTCGGCTGCGCCGCGCAATCTCTGCCAACGCGAGGGGCGGAAGGTCGAGCGAGAGAAGGCGCGCCGACCGCTCGAGCACTCGCTCGAGTTCGTCGACGTCGTAAAACTCGAGGTGGGCGGTGAAGCCGAAGCGATCGCGAAGCGGGTTGGCCAGCAGCCCCGTCCGCGTGGTGGCGCCGACGAGAGTAAAGGGAGGTACGTCCAAGGCAATCGACGTGGCACCCACGCCCTTGCCCACCATGATGTCGATGCGGAAGTCTTCCATAGCGAGATAAAGCATTTCCTCCGCCGGCTTGGCCATGCGATGAATCTCATCAATGAATAGAATCTCCCCGGGCACCAGGGCAGACAAGAGTGCCGCGAGATCTCCCGCGTGCGAAATGGCGGGCCCGCTCGAGACGCGGATGGCCTGGCCCGTCTCGTGGGCGACGATCATGGCCAGCGTTGTCTTGCCGAGGCCGGGTGGGCCCGACAGGAGCACGTGGTCGGGAGTTCGACCCGATTGGGCGGCGGCACGCAGAAGAACGTCCAGCTGGGCCACCACACGCTTCTGTCCCACAAACTCATGGAGGCTCGTGGGCCGCAACGCGCTTTCAAACTGACGTTCCGCGTCGTCCGCGGGGATGCTGGACAGCACGGTCTCGTCACTCACGACTGTCTCGCCATCAGAGCGAGGGCCTCGCGCAACAACTGTGAGGTCGTCTTTCCGGTCGTCTCCACGTCGGCCATGGTTTCGCGAGCCAAGCGATCCGACCAGCCGAGGCCCACGAGTGCTGCGACAACCGCATCGACGGGAGCGCTCTTCTCGCCGGCTCCGGCTGCGGGGTCATGTGCCGAAACCGCAGCCAAGCGTCCCGCGAGTTGCACGCAAATGAGTTTGGCCGTCTTGGGCCCGATTCCCGAAACCCGCGTGAACGCCTTATCGTCGTCGTTCGCTACGGCATCGAACACCTGTGCCGGAGTGAGTTCAGACAGCACGGCGAGGGCAGAACGCGGACCCACGCCCGTCACCGAGAGCAGTGTGTCAAAGATCTGGCCCGATTCCCGGGACTCAAAACCGTAGAGCGTAATGGCGTCTTCACGCACAATCGTCGTGATCACGAGGTGCGCGCTCTCCCCCTCCGCAAGTGAGAGCGCGTGTGTCGGGGTGACATGAACGCCGTATCCCACGCCCGCAACGTCAATAACGACGAACCCGGGCGTTTGCGCCTCGATGGTTCCGCGCAGCGATGAAATCACGAAAGAAAGACTATGTTCGTCGGCGAGACGAGGACGTTCGCCTCTCCGCGTCGCGCCACAATTGTTGAGCTGGAGTGAGGCCCGCGCTTGCTGAGCCGGCTGCCGTGGTTGCCGGTTCGATGCCCGTGCGCCAGGCCGCGCAGACGGCGAGAGCGAGGGCGTCGGTCGCGTCTGGCAAGAGAGCTGACTCGTCGAGCGTCAGAATCTTTCGCACGGCCGTCGCAACCTGCGCCTTATTCGCGCGCCCGTTGCCCGATACCGCGGCCTTGACCTCGCTCGGAGTGTGGAGGGCGACAGGAAGCCCGTGGGCACCCGCGAGAGCCAACACCACACCGCTGGCCTGTGCCGTGCCCATCACCGTGCGAAGGTTGTGCTGAGCGAAGACCCGCTCGAGGGCGATTTGTTGGGGCGCGTGGCGCGTGATGGCGGCGTCGATAGCTGTGTGGACAGCGAAGAGACGCTCACTCAGGGGGGCATCCGCTGGCGTTTGCACAACGAATACGTCGACAAACGTCACCCGACGTCCGGCCGCGGAATCGATAACTCCGACGCCACAGCGGGTCAGACCGGGATCGACCGCAAGGATGCGCACTGGCGCGAACTAGTCTTGCTCGAGCTCGGCGAGAACTTCGTCGCTGACGTCAAAATTGCTGTAGACGTTTTGAACGTCGTCGCTGTCTTCCAGCGCTTCGATGATGCGGAACACCTTGCGGGCCGCCTCGGCGTCAACCTGCACTTCGAGATTGGGCACGAACTCTGAGTCGGCAGAATCGTAATCAATTCCGGCATCCTGAAGCGCCGTGCGCACCTTGACCAGGTCGGCCGTGTCGGTAATGATCTCGAACGTTCCTCCGTGGCTCGACACGTCCTCAGCGCCCGCATCCAGCACTGCGGCGAGCACGTCATCCTCAGAGACATCACCGCTGACGCGAATGACACCCTTTCGAGCAA
>CAIVOR010000025.1 GCA_903907615.1 uncultured Microbacteriaceae bacterium
AGGTCGCGGTGTCGCGGCCGGACCGGTGCTGAGAATGCCCGAGCCCTTGGTCGCGCCCTCCGATGACCCTCATGACGGTGATGCAGCGGCTGAGATCGCGCGGGCCAAGGTGGCCTTGGCCGCGGTGGCCGCATGGCTGACGGAACGTGGCGTGCACGCTGGGGGTGAGGCCGGAGACGTGCTGTCGGCGCAATCCCTCATGGCGGGCGATCCCGAGTTGGTAAATGACATTTCCTCGCGCATCGAGCGCGGCAGTAACGCGGAGCACGCGGTCGTTGACTCGTGTGACGCGTTTCAGAAGTTGTTGGCGGGTATGGGCGGCTACATGGCCGAACGTGCCGCGGATCTGGCTGACGTGGCTCAGCGCGTGGTCGCCGAACTGCGCGGCGTGCCGGCACCGGGGGTGCCCGAGAGCGATAGTCCCTTTATTCTTGTCGCGCACGACCTCGCTCCCGCCGATACCGCGTTGCTCGACTTCACCAAGGTGCTAGCGCTGGTGACCCGAGATGGCGGCCCCACGTCGCACACGGCAATCCTCGCGCGCGCAAAATCGATTCCAGCCTTGGTGGGTGTGAACGGTGCCGACGCAATTCCTGAGGGATCGATGGTGGTGGTTGATGCCGCCAACTCTCGTGTCACACTCGACGCCACGCCTGACCAGATTGCCACGGCGCGAGCGGAGCGGGAACGCTGGCTGACGGCATCGCAGGCACCCCTAACCGCCGGCGTACTCGCGGACGGCCATGCTGTCCCTCTCCTTGCCAACATCGGTGTGCTCACGGAAGTCCCCGAGGCTGTGGCCCTGGGAGCCGAAGGTGTGGGCCTGTTTCGCACCGAATTCCTCTTCCTCAACTCGACCACGGCACCGAGCATCGCAACTCAGCAGGCGGCGTACGTCGAAATCCTGGCGGCCTTTCCGGGCAAGAAGGTCATTGTTCGGTGCCTCGACGCCGGCTCCGACAAACCGCTCCCCTTTCTCGCTGGCGCCCACGAAGACAACCCCGCCCTAGGTTTGCGGGGACTGCGCGCCCTCCGCGCCCACGAGAACATCCTGCGGGATCAGTTAACGGGACTAGCCGGCGCTCAGGCCGCCACTGAGGCCGAACTGTGGGTCATGGCGCCGATGGTGGCTGACGCCGAGGAGACGGCCTACTTTGTGGGGCTTGCCAAAGAGCTTGGCATCCGCGTGGCAGGCGTGATGGCCGAGGTGCCGTCACTCGCGCTCGTTGCCGATCAGGTTTTTGACGTGGCCGACTTTGCCTCCATCGGCACGAACGACCTCACGCAGTACACGTTGGCCGCCGACCGCCTGCACGGTTCACTAGCCGTCTATCACGACCCTTGGCACCCTGCCGTTTTGCGCCTCATCAAGCAGCTGGGTGATGCCGGCGCGGCAGCCGGCAAGCCCGTGGGTGTCTGCGGTGAGGCGGCCGCCGACCCTGCGCTCGCCATCGTGCTGGTCGGTCTCGGTGCAACCTCGCTCAGCATGACGCCGGCCGCGCTCGCCGACGTGCGAGCCGAGCTGCTCACCGTCACGCTCGGCGAAGCGCAGGCACTCGCCGCGCGCGCCCTGTCAGGCAAATCGGCCGCTGAGGCTCGCGCACTCGGCTCCCGCTGAGGGATTCGCCGCGACCTAGTCTTCGGGAATGGGCGACAGAAATGTCAACGCGAGCTGACCAATGGTCGGCAGCAACACGCAGAACGCGACTCCCACGGCGCTCACGACGACGCCGGCAAGGGCCCACCGGACCCCGCGTCGCATGCTGACGATGCTGAGAACCAGCCCTGTGACGCTCAGGACGACCCCCACGCCCAACGCAAAACCCGTGACGAGCGACGCTGAACCGAGCACAATGCCTGTGACGGGGATGGCAACACGCATGCCTGCCGGTCGGCGGGAGCGAGGCGACGGATGCTTGTTATCCATGAGCCGGGGCGTGGTCGGGCGTCTTCGGGCGGGGCTTGTGGGTAACCAGCATCCGTCTCAAGTAACTCCTAGCGACGACCGCGCAGAATTGCCTGCTTGACGTCTGCAATCGCCTGCGTCACCTGAATGCCACGCGGGCACGCGTCGGTGCAGTTGAA
>CAIVOR010000026.1 GCA_903907615.1 uncultured Microbacteriaceae bacterium
ATTGACTTTTACGAAGTTCTGCAATAGCTACCGACCAAGCAATCACCACGAAAGGAACATCATGAAAAGAAACACACTGCTCGTTGGCCTGACGGCCGCGGCAGCGAGTACCGCACTCCTCCTGTCGGGGTGTGCGGGAACAAGCACCGCATCAACCGACACCATTCGCACGACGATTGATATTCCGTCGAGCTTCGATCCCACGACGACACTGTCGTTGCCGGACTTCCTTCTCGCGCGGACGTCGTATGACACCCTCGTTCGCAAGGACGATTCCGGTCTCGTAGGCGGATTGGCTACTGAGTGGACATCAACGCCCACTCAGGCTGTCTTTACTATTCGCACCGATGCCACGTGCTCGGACGGAACGAAGATCACGCCGACCATCGTCAAGAACTCGCTTGACTACCTCGCGCGCCCCGAAAACACAGCGCTGTCGAAAATCCAAGCCTTTGGTGGCGGAAACACGCCCACCATCACCGCTGACGACGCCGCGGGCACCGTCACCATTGACGTTCCCACGCCATGGACCAGCATGGTCGATGGCCTGAGTGTGTCGACCACGGGAATCATCTGCCCCGCTGGTTTGGCAGACCCGGAGGGTCTGGCTGCGGGTACCGTCAAGGGCAGTGAGTCCGGACCTTACGTGTTGGAAGCGTTCGAAGCGGGTGTGAAGTACACCTACACCTTGCGCAGCGACTACAACGCGTGGCCCAAGTGGACCACGTCGATTGCGGGAAGCCCCGCCAAGACGCTGGAGTACGTTGTCTCGCCAGACTCAACCGCGACGGCGAACCTGGTCATTGGTGGCCAGTTGGACATCGGAAAGATCCAAGCCCAATCCATCGAACGTTTCGATGGCATGGAAGGCTACGACGTTTCCGTGAACCGCTTCTCTGACTTCTTCCTCATTTTCAATGAGCGTGAAGGCAGCCCCTTTACCGACCCAGCCAAGCGACTTGGCGTGATTCAGGCTATCGACCGCGCCAACTTCGAGAACGTTACTTCGGCTGGTACGGGCGAACTCCTGACCACTCTTGTGGCACAGACAGTGCCTTGTGCACCGAGTGACAACCCGCTTATCCCCACGCAGGATGTTGCGGCTGCCACGAAGGCGCTGACCGGTGTCACGATTCGCTTTGTTGCTCCCAACATTGCCGGTCCGGCCGGAGCGGGTAACGAGTACATTGCTGAGGCTCTTCGCGCAGCGGGTGCCACTGTCGACATTGAGAACACCGATGTCGGCTCATGGATTGGCAAGGTTTATGGCCAGCCCGAGGCATGGGACTTGACGATGTTTGCTGACCTGGACTTCCTCGGATCGCTCACCAGCCCGCTGATGAACTTCGTTGGACCTACCGTTGCTGATGGCGGCGGAAACGTCGGCGCGGTCAACAACGCCGTTGCGTCGGAAGCCTTCGGTGCGTCCCTCGTGGCAGCGTCAGACGAGGAGCGCTGCACGGCGCTGAACGCGTCCGCGGATGCTCTCATTTCCAACTCTGACACCCTCCCCCTCATCAATGACGCGTTCATTTATGTTCAGCGTCCGGGCTTCACCGTCCAGATGTTGGGTGGAGCACTCGACGACCCG
>CAIVOR010000027.1 GCA_903907615.1 uncultured Microbacteriaceae bacterium
GTTCTGGGGAACGAGCACGTTTACTCGCACCCTCACGTCGGGAACCGAAGCGTCGGGTTTTGACCCCGCAGAGAACAGCGAGGGTTCGGTGGGCGACGACTGGGTGGCGGTCTCGGCGTAACGTCTGCGAGAGGGAACCTGTGAGCAAGCCGTCGGCAACCTCACAGGTTCCCTGTGCCATTCGCCCTAGACTGGGAAACGACTTTTCATCCACTCACAAGGAATCCCATGCGGTTATTCGGAACCATCGCCACGCTGGTGTGTGCGTCGTTCGTCCTCGCGGGATGTTCATTCATTGGCACCTCTGGCGGGTCGGGTTCAGCCGGCCAGCCTTCGGGGGCAAAGCCCAGCTCATCGAGCGCTGCCGAAGAACACCCCACGCCCAAAGGAACGAAACCCAACTTTCTGCCCGCGCTTGATCCCGCAGCGGCCGCCCCGAATCAGCGTCTCTTTGTGATCGTACTCGAGCAGGGCTTGGTAGCCGAGGGAATCTCGGCTAACCCCGCGGGCACGGCAGAGCGGCTGCGGGCCGCCGGATTTGATCCCGCGGGCATTTCATGGACTGATACCTCAACCGCCATCGGACTTCTTTCCGACACCGTTTTCGTCTCAGCCCAGGTGGGCGCCGAGTGCCTCATCGGCCAATACGGAGTGTCCATTCAGACCATTGCGGTCACTGTGGCTCCTGCGCTGCCGTCCGGCGGCTGCCTCGTCGGAGCTGGCATCAATCACTTCTAGACTTAGCCCATGGCTGAGTTTATTTACACGATGGTGCGCGCCCGCAAAGCGGTGGGCGACAAGCTGATTCTCGACGACGTGACAATGTCGTTTTTCCCGGGAGCCAAGATTGGCGTTGTTGGCCCCAACGGTGCGGGAAAGTCCACCATCCTCAAAATCATGGCCGGGCTCGACACTCCGTCGAACGGCGAAGCCAAGCTTGCGGCGGGCTACACGGTCGGCATCCTCATGCAGGAACCCGAGCTCAACGACGACAAGTCGGTCCTCGAAAACGTGCAAGAGGGTGTGGGCGAGATTATGGGCAAGATCACGCGTTTCAACGAGATCTCTGCAGAGCTCGCCAACCCGGATGCCGACTACGACACTCTGCTCGCCGAAATGGGAAGCCTGCAAGAGGAAATAGACGCTGCAAACGCGTGGGACCTTGACTCCCAGTTGGAGCAGGCTATGGACGCTCTGCGTTGCCCGCCGAGCGACGCCAGTGTCAAGGTGCTCTCGGGTGGGGAACGCCGGCGAGTTGCCCTCTGTAAGTTGCTCCTTCAGAAGCCCGACCTCCTTCTTCTCGACGAGCCCACCAACCACCTCGACGCTGAAAGTGTGCTGTGGCTCGAACAGCACCTCTCGAAGTATCCCGGCGCCGTTCTTGCCGTCACACACGACCGGTACTTCCTCGACCACGTGGCAGAGTGGATTGCCGAGGTAGACCGCGGTCACCTCTACCCCTATGAGGGCAACTACTCCACCTACCTCGAGAAGAAGGCCGAGCGCCTCAACGTTCAGGGCAAGAAAGACGCAAAGCTGGCCAAGCGCCTCGAAGACGAACTCGAATGGGTGCGCAGCAACGCCAAGGGTCGCCAGACCAAGTCCAAGGCACGACTTGCTCGCTATGAAGAAATGGCCACCGAGGCGGAGCGCACCCGCAAACTCGACTTTGAAGAGATTCAGATTCCGCCGGGA
>CAIVOR010000028.1 GCA_903907615.1 uncultured Microbacteriaceae bacterium
ATTGTCGCGCTCGGCGCGACCCGCTCGCTCGGCGCGAGGGGCGTCATCGCGGTAGTCGCGGCGCGGACGGTCATCCGAGCCACGCTCGTCACGGCCACGGTCATCGCGAGCACGGTCAAAACCGCCAGCTTTGGGTCCGCGACGGGCAGGTGCACCCGCCGACGCGCCAGAACGCTGCGACGACGCGGTACCACCCGATCGAGCGCCGAAGCGCGACCCGGAACGCTCGCTCGACTCGGTGTCGGGAGTTCCCGCGCCGGCCGACTTGTGACGAGGCTTTGCCTTTTTGGGGGCAAATCTCGGATCGTAGTTTTTGGGCGCGCGAGCACCGGTGGAAGATTTGGGCATGACGAACTTCTTTCGTAAATGAATATGCGATGCGTGTTTCTGCTGCGAAACAGTGGCTACTATCTCGGCCAACCTGACTCACACAAAACCGCTAAACGCGCGGGCGTCATGCAACCGACAGGAACGAGTCTACCTGAAAAGCAGATTCGCCCCCACCACAGAGGGCGGAGGCGAATCTCGAGGTTGCCGCTGGCGCTGTTAGTGCCAGCGCTCCCCGATGGTTAGTCGGTCATCGGGGCCGGAATTGCCACCGTGGCTGTTTTGGCCCGCTTTCCCGTGCCGGCGCGCTTGCCCGCGCGCTTTTCCCGGCGACGTTCGCGAGCGCCCTCAACGAGGTTGTACAGCACGGGCAGAACCACGAGCGTCAGCACCGTGGAGGACAGCAGACCACCAATCACCACGATGGCCAACGGCTGCGAGATGAAGCCGCCCGAGCCCGTGAGGCCGAGAGCCAAGGGCACGAGGGCGAAGACCGTTGCGAGCGCCGTCATGAGAATGGGGCGAAGTCGACGGCCGGCTCCCTCAATCAGAGCCTCGCGAACCGCGAGTCCCTTACGACGGTATTGGTTCACGAGGTCGATGAGGACGATAGCGTTCGTGACCACGATTCCCACGAGCATGAGCACACCGATTAGCGACGCAACGCCGAGGGGCACACCGGTAACCACCTGAAGCGCAATTGCGCCCGTGGCGGCAAACGGAATGGAGACCAGCAGAAGCAGCGGCTGAAGCAGCGAACGGAACGTGGCCACCATGATCACGTAAACCACCAGGATGGCGGCGAGGAGGGCGAGACCCAGCTGGCTGAAGGCCGTCTGCTGGTCGGACGTTGCGCCGCCCACCGTTGCCGCCGTGCCGGCCGGCAGATCGATCTTGGCGAGCGCCTGAGTCACTGCCGCACTGGCAGTTCCGAGGTCAGCGCTGTTGGGAGTCACCGTAACCGTGGCACTGCGCTGACCCTTAACCGTCGTGACGGTGGTGGGACCATCTGCCAGTCCAACGGTTGCCAAGGTGTCGAGGCGAACCGGACCACGGGCCGTGGGAATCTCGAGCGCCTGAAGCTCCGCGAGCGTGGCGGGCGGAGCGTCATACGCGATGTAGACGTTGAGGAGCGATCCATCAATCTCCACTGTTCCCACCGAGCCGGGACGCGTCTGGGCCGACACCATGCCGGCCAGGGCGACCTCGCTGTAGCCCGCTTCTGCGGCCTTCATGCGATCGACCGCGACCGAGATGAACGGGCGCGACGCGCTGAGGTTCGTGGACACCTGCTTGACCGCACTCACGTCGCGCATGGCGGCCGCCACCTTTTCGGTGGCTTCGGTGAGCTTGTCGGCAGACGGTGCCGTGACGCGCAGTGCGATGTCGGAGCTACCGCCAAACCCACTGCTGGAGGCCACGGTAATGCTGTCCAGGGGCACGACCTTGCCAATGTTGGTCCGCGCATCAGCCTGAACGAGTTCCTGATCGGCCTTGGCATCGGTCGTCACCGAGTACGTGATCTTGGTGTCTCCGCCACCCACGAAGGCGTCACGGAGAGCGTTGCCGCTGGAACCCACCGATGCCTGCACAATCGTAATGCCGGGCGTATCCGCGAGGGCCTGTTGCACCTTGACCGCCTGAGCATCCTGTGCCGCAATCGAGGTTCCCGCCGAAATTTCCTGCGTGACGGTGAACGTGTTTTGTCCCGACGACCCCAAGAAGTTGGTCTTCATGAAGGGAACGAGTGCAATGGTTCCGCCGAGGACGACGATGGCCAAGACGAGCGTGAGCGCGCTGTACTTCAACGTCCAATTGAGAATGGGCTGGTAACCGCGGCGCAGCAAACCGGGCTTCTCTTCGCCCGACGCCTGCTCGGCCTCAATTGCTTTGGCCTCCGCGGAATCGCTCAGCCCCTTGCGAGCAAGGCGCTTCAGACGCCATTCACCGGTGGGACGCAGGAACCAGTAGGCAAGCACGGGCACGATGGTGAGCGAGACCACCAGCGAGGCCACAAGAGCGATGGTGATGGTGAGCGCGAACGGTCGGAACAGTTCTCCGGTGACTCCGCTCACAAATGCAATCGGCAGGAACACGGCCACAGTTGTGGCAGTGGACGCCGTCACCGCGCCGGCAACCTCGCGCACGGCATCGACAATGACCTTCTCTTTGTCGACTCCCGGAACGAGGTGACGCTTGATGTTCTCAATGACCACGATCGAGTCGTCAACGACGCGTCCAATGGCAATCGTGAGCGCACCGAGGGTGAGGATGTTGAGGGTGTAGTTGGCCGACTGGAGTCCGATAAACGTGATGAGGACGGAGGTCGGGATAGAGATGGCGGTGACGATGGTCGATCTCACCGACATGAGGAAGATCAGGATGATGATGACGGCGAAGACCAGACCGAGCAGGCCTTCTTGAGTCAGGGATTCGATTGACTTCTGAATGAAGGGAGCCTGGTCAAACACCACGGTGAACGTTGCGCCGTTGCCGAGTGAGGTCTCGAGTTCGGGCAGCACGGCTCGAACCGCCTTGGAGACGTCAACAGTGTTTGCGGACGGCAGCTTGGTCACGGCGAGGGTGAGCGCCTGTTTGCCGTTGACGCGCGAGATGGTTGTCTGGGGGTCTTTCGCCAGCGCCACGTTCGACACGTCGCCGATGGTCTTGATTCCCGTGGGCGTTGACACGGCGATGGGCAGGTTGGCAATCGCCTCGATGCTCGTGAGTCGCTCACCAATTTGAATCGACAGCGTTTTGTCGTTTTCGGTGATCTGACCGCCGGGGATCAGAAGCCCGTTGTTGTCGAGGGTGGTCTTGAGGTCGCCCACACTGATGCCATTGGCCTGCATCACGGCGAGATCCGGGGTGATCACGACGCGCTGCTTGGGCGCACCAATCAACTCAACGTTGCGAACGCCCGGCAGGTCCTTGATTTTCTGAATCGTGGAGTTGCGCAGGTCATTGGCGAGTGTGAGCTCGTCGACATCGGCCGAAACGGCAACCTGAATGATGGGGAAGTCAGAGAGCGAGCCGCTGATGACCTGCGGGTCAACGCCGTCAGGGAGCTGCGACTTGACACGACTGATGGCCTGGTTGATCTTCTGCTCGCTGAGCAACAGGTCGGTGCCGTAGACGAACGACACCGAAATAAGGCTGAGGTTGGTGCTCGATGTCGCCGTGGTGCTGTCCACGTTCGGAACACCCTGAATCGCGGCCTCCAGCTTGGACGAGACGTCCTGGTTCACCACATCGGGAGAGGCCCCGACATAGGTCGAGAGAACCGCTAGCTGCGGGAACTGAATTGAGGGCGCCAATTCCTGCTTGAGGTTTGTGAGCGCCAGTCCGCCGAACACAGCGACGATGACGGTGATGAGTGCGATGAGCGCACGGTTGCGCATGCTGGCCTTGGCAAGAAGAAACATGGTGCGATTCTGACAGGTTGCCGTGAGCCGAAAATGTGATTTCTCTGAGAGAGGAAAACCCGCTTTTGGTCGCGTCGCGCGCGAGGAGTAGTGTCACTCTTCGTGAGCCCGAAGAATAAGGATACTGCGCCCGACGAAATCAAGTCGGCCAAGAACTGGATTATCGGCGAGCCACTTCCCACCAAGTCGCTCGAAGGGGAGCTGCTCCCCAAGGCCATCGCGCTCCCCATCTTTGCCAGTGACGCTCTATCCTCGGTGGCCTATGCCCCACAAGAAATTGTCATCATCCTGCTCATTGGTGGCCTTTCGTTCCTGAGCTTTGCTCCCTGGATTGCCGCGTGCGTCGTGCTCCTCATGGTTGTTGTTGTGCTGAGTTACCGCCAGCTCATCAAGGCATACCCTTCGGGCGGTGGCGACTACGAGGTCGCGCACAAGAACCTCGGCGAAAAGGCCGGCATCGTGGTGGCCTCGGCCCTGCTCGTTGACTACGTCATGACCG
>CAIVOR010000029.1 GCA_903907615.1 uncultured Microbacteriaceae bacterium
AGGATGTCCTGACGCAGAAGTTCAACCACCTGTTGCCGCAGGGGAGCGGCCCGCTGGGTAATCTTCTGAGAGCCCGTCATGACTTCACTCTATTGGCGATGTCTCCACCGAGTGGGCAGCGCGCAACGCTGGGTTAGCGCGAGCCCCAGTCGGCGGCGGTGTACGTGAGGGGGTAGTAATCCACCGTCACTCCGAGCTCGGCCGCGGCCCGGAACGGGAAGTGGGGGTCGCGGATCAGTTCGCGACCCATGAAGATGGCGTCGGCCCGGCCGTCGGCAATAATTGCCTCGGCCTGCGCAGCGCTCGTGATCTTGCCTACGGCCGCTGCTGCGACGTCGCCGAGCTTGCGGACGGTCTCGGTCAGGGGCACCTGGTATCCGGGCGACACCGAGATGAAGATGTCGCGGATGAGTCCGCCACTCGAAATGTCGAAGAAATCGGCACCGCGCTCGTGTGCCCAGTGTGCCACCTGAGCGGTGTCTTCGGGCTGCCAGCCGTTGTCCACCCAGTCGGTGGCTGAGAAGCGAACAAACAGAGCCAAGCTCTCGGGCACGACCTCGCGGATGCGGTCAACGATCTGCAGGAGTAGCCGAGCGCGGTTCTCGAGCGAACCGCCGTACTCGTCGGTTCGCTCGTTGCTGAGCGGTGACAGGAAGTTGTGAATGAGGTATCCGTGCGCCGCGTGGATTTCAATCACGTCGAATCCAGCCTCGACCGCACGGACGGCGGCTGTTCCAAAGTCATCTATAACCTTGTCAATTCCGGCCTGATCGAGAACATCCGGAACGTCAAGACCGGGGCACGCAATGGGGGAGGGCCCAACGGGACGCCAGCCACCCTCGGAGATGGGCTTTGTCACACCTGCGGCTGCCGTAAAGCCACGGTAGTCCGAACCCTTTCGACCCGAGTGCGCGAGCTGGATACCGGCCGCCGCACCCTGCTGGTGGACGAGGCTCACAATCCTCTTCCACTGGTCGCGCTGAGCGTCGTTCCAGATGCCGGTGCACTCGGAAGTGATGCGCGCCTCGGGGCTCACGCCCGTGGCTTCTGCGAGGAACAGTCCGGTTCCGCCTGCCGCGAGGGATCCCGCGTTCATGAGGTGCCAGTCGTTAGGCATTCCGTCGTGATCGAGGCACATGTACTGACACATGGGGGATACCCACAGGCGATTACGGAACGTGACTCCTCGAATGGTGAGGGGTTCAAAAAGCTTTGACATTGTTCTCCTTTGACGAACGAAAGCGTACGTTCAGCCTAGTGAATATGACCGTAATACTGTCATATCAATTTTCCGCTCACGGGTCCGCGCGAGGGGCGGGGAACGTGTGGGTGATACCTACCTGTGGCTGGAGAACTAATGCGCGTCGAGGTCTGACGCAATGAGGGCGGCCAGCTCGCCGGCCACGCGGTCGGCCTCATCACCGTTGACGGTGATATCCACGCTCTCCCCGAACATCGCGCCCAGGGTGAGAACGGACAGGATGCTCGCGCCGTCGGCGACATCGCCACGTTCGGACGTGATGGTCACGGCGTGCCCCGATGCGACGACCGCTTGCACGAGGAGGCTAGCCGGACGGGCGTGCAGGCCGACCTTCGAACCGACTACAACCCGTCGTTCCGACTGTGCCACTAGCCGAAGAGTTTCTTGAAGAAGCCCTTTTTCTCCGCTTCGGCTGCGGATTTTGAGGACGTCTGAGTGGTCCTTGATCCGCCGTCGACAGCGGCGAACGTTCCTGTGTTGAAGTTCCGTACACACGTGTCCAGCACGCTCTCGGCATCGGTGAGGACTTCGCTCACGCCCACGTGCACAAAGGGCTTGCCGGCAAAGCGCTCGATGTTCTTCACGTCGAGATCGTTGGCAAAGAGACAGAAGTCGGCGAGGTCAATCGTGGCCTGCGGCATCGCCGTCGATCCGGCCGAGCCTTGCGTCTCAACCGTGATCTCATAGCCCAGCTTCTTTGCGGCCTGTTCTAACGCTTCGGCGGCCATGTAGGTGTGGGCGATGCCCGTGATGCACGATGTGACGGCAACAATCCTCACGGCTTCACTTCTTTCGAAATGATGGCCGCGATCTGGTGAGCGTCCGCGGCGTCACGCAGTGACTGGCGGAAATCCTCGTGGACGAGTTTGCGGGCCAGCGCCGCGAGGATGTGCAGGTGGGCGTCGTCGGAGCCGTCGGGTGCGCCAATCAAAAAGATGAGATGGGCGGGGCCATCGTGAGCACCAAAGTCAACGCCACGAACGCTCGTGCCAATGGCCACGGTCGGTCGTGTGACGTGCGCGGAACGTGCGTGGGGAATGCCGATACCGCCCGGGAGGCCCGTGTCCATTTGTGCTTCGCGCAAACGCACGTCTTCGAGGTAGCCCTCGATGTCGGTGACGCGACCGGTCGCGACCATGCGCTCCGCAAGCATGCGGGTGGCGGATTCTTTTGAGTCAGCCTCAAGACCCACGATGATCAAGTCCGCGGTAGTCAGTGCGTTTTTTGCGCCAGCCATACGTGTCACTCCTCGTCTACGAGTTTACGACTCCCGCGGGTTGAGTGTGCACCGTAGTGAGCGCCCACGGAATAAAGTCGAACCATGGAACTTCAGGGTGTCGGCGTGGGCCGGGGCATAGCGGCGGGGCCCGTGCTTCGAATGCCCGAGCCGTTGGCCGCCCCCTCGGATGCGCCGCGCGATGCCGACGCTGCGGCTGAAACATCGCGTGCCAAGGTGGCACTGGCTGCCGTGGCTGCGTGGCTCG
>CAIVOR010000030.1 GCA_903907615.1 uncultured Microbacteriaceae bacterium
ATGGCCGCGAACACGGGCGTGTCGGTCTGAAACAGCGGAACGGCAATCAACCAGGCGGCAACCGCGGCGCCGATTGACTTGAGCACCTGAAGAAAGGGGAGGCGTCGTTTCGCCCGTACGTTTGCTCGGATGCTCACGGTTTTACGCTAGTCGCGCCACCGGAGTACTCGTGGCGGCGCGCGCAGAACTCGGCCCAGAGATGCTTGAGGTCCCACGCCTGCATAGCCTCGATCGAAATGCCTCGTTCACCGGTGCGGCGGGTGCGGCCACGAATCACCATGAGTTTGGTGCCGAACAACAGGGATCCCGTGGCCTGTTGCGCCTCTTCGAAGAACGTCGCGTCGGCGCATCCGCTGCCGTCGTCGAGGCTGATAAACACCACGCGCTTGCCCGAACGCATGGGCGGAGTTTGCGTGGCAATCCGCACGCCGGCCACGAGCACCTCGGTTTTACTCCGCAGTGCCAACAGTTGGCTTGCTGGAGTGACGCCCATGTCGTCAAGCAAGGGCCGGTAGGCCTCGATGAGATGCTCCGAGGCATCCATGTCGAGTACCCCGAGCTCGACCCGAGCGCGGTCGGCGGCCGTGAACTGGGGGTTTCCACGCGGAATCGCGTGCCGGTCGTCGATGGTGAAGTTGAGCTGATTGTCGGGGTCGCTTCGGGCGGGGCGCATGGCGGTCAATTGGCGCACGAACGCAATCACATCGCCGCGCGTGGGGAGTGATGTCGCTTCTGGCGAGCCCGCCAACGCATCAAGTGCCCCCACGAGGGCCAGGCGCTGCATGAGCGCGCGCGAGGGGCGGGCGCGTTCGTACAGGTCGGTGATGCCCGTGAACGGTTGGCCGGCCAGTAGTCGCGCCAGTTCGGCATCGCTGATGCCGTGCACATCGCGCAGCGAGAGGCGAATACCGAGGGTGCCCCCACGCAGGCGCTCCACGCGGTACTCGTCGATGCTCAGGTTGGCATCCAGTGGCAGGATGGGCACGCCCATGCGGCGCGCTTCGGCCAGCAGAAGGCGCCGGGGGTACATGCCCGGATCGTGCGTGAGGATTCCCGCAAGGAACTCGGCCGGATAGTGCGTCTTGAGCCAAGCGCTCTGATACGTGGGCAGCGCGAAAGCGGCGCCGTGCGCCTTGCAAAACCCGAACGATCCAAAACCCTTGAGCACCGCCCAGATGCGCTCGATGTCGGCGTCGGTGAACAGACGCTTCCCCGTTTCGTGGTCACGCCGCTCGGCCGTGCGCCGTCGAAACGCGCGTTCGATCGACGCGGTTGACTTCTCCATGGCGCGCCGCAGTTCGTCGGCCTCGGCCAGCGTCACGCCCATGCACTCGTGCAGGATGCGCAGAATGTGCTCGTGGTAGATGACCACGCCGTAGCTGTCACGCAGAAAAGAGCGAAAGCGCGGGTGCAGATAGTTGGGGGCGGTAAAGCCGTGTTTGGCATCGAGGAAGGGTGCCACCATGTTGCCCTTCATGGGCCCGGGGCGGAACAGCGAGATATCGGCGATGAGGTCGTTGTACTCATCGGGCTGCATCTTGCCGATCAGTTCGCGTTGCCCGGGGCTCTCGATCTGAAACATACCGAGCGTGTGGCCGGTGCGAATGTTGGCAAACGTGGCCTCATCGTCGTGGGGGATGGCGTCGAGCTCAATGAGCCCGTTGGGCTTGATGTACGGGGCATCGCTGGGCAGCTTGCCCACCTCGGCCGCGTGCGGGCCGTGCACGCGCTGAATCTCGCGCAGGGTGTACGACAGCGTCGACTGCATGCGCACGCCCAGCACGTCGAGTTTGAGCAGACCCACGTCATCGATGTCGTCTTTGTCGAACTGGCTCATGGGCAGCCCCATGCCCGAGGGTTGCATGGGGCTCAGGTTGTAGAGCTCGTTGTTGCCGAGGATTACGCCACACGGGTGCATGGAGACGTGGCGGGGGAGTCGGTCGAGGCGCTCGGCCACGTCGACGAGCAACTCGAGGCGGGCATCCTCCTCGAGCATGGTGACGAACTCGCGCATCTCGGGTTTGGTGTCGAGTGCGCGCCGAAAGTCCCGGGCGTTGAAGCGCCAGATGTTCTTGGCCACAAAGCCAATCTGCTCGGGGGAGAGCCCAAGGGCCATGCCGGCATCGCGGGCGGCACCACGTGCCCGATAGGTGTTCTGCATCGACATGAGGCTCACGCGGGTGCTGCCGTAGCGCTCAAAGATGGCGCGGTAGACCTCGTGGCGCCTGGCTGACTCCACGTCGATGTCGATGTCGGGCAGCGTCTCGCGCTTGTTGCCGAGGAAACGCTCAAACAGCAGGTCGTGTTCGAGGGGATCGACGTTGCTGATGCGCAGCAGGTACGTGACGATACTGCCCGCGCCACTGCCGCGCGCCTGGTTGCGAATACCCATGCGGCGCATGAGCGCCGACACGTCGGCCACGGTGAGAAAGTACGAGGCAAAACCAAAGTCGTAGATGGTGTTCAGCTCGGTGTCGAGGCGTTCGGTGATGTGCCGCATCTCGGTGGCGCCCGCGTAGGGGTAGCGCTCACCGATGGCCGCTTCGGTGCTCTGGCGCAGAACTGCGGCGGGGTCGCCGCTGAGACCAATGACATCGTTCTCGGGAATCTTGGCCTGGCGCCAGCCGAGGTCGGTCTCGGGGTCGAGCACGCAGCGCAGGGCGAGGCGTTCGCCGGCCGCCAGCATGCGGTGCGCGGCGCCCTGATCGAGTCGGGAGGCACGCGCCACGCGCAGGGCGATCGCGTGCATTTCGGCAGGCGTCTTGAGCCAGGCCTGGCCGTTGGGTTGTGGCGTGAACTGGCCCAGTGCGCGCAGCATCGCTGCGGCATCCAGCACGTCGCCGGTGAGGGCATCGTCGGCCTCGAGATAACGGGCGGCGTTGCTGAGCACGGCGGGCGTTTCGGTGTCGTGGGCGAGCTCGAGCATGGCCACCGCGTGGCGCAGGCTCGCGGCGGCGCCCGGTTCAGTGTCGTGACACACCACCTCGAGGGCGATGGCGCCGGGAAGCGTGTGCGTCCACCAGGCGAGCAGTTCGCGCGCCCGTTCGGCCTCACCGCGAGCGAGTGCCTGCCCCACGTCGGAAGCGGGGCCGAGAAGAATCGTCACGGTGATGCCGTCGGGGCCGCGGAGCAGGGGCCGCAGGCGCGTGCGGGCGAGCGCCGGGG
>CAIVOR010000031.1 GCA_903907615.1 uncultured Microbacteriaceae bacterium
CGCACGAACAAAAGAAGGCTCTGCGCAGAGCCGAGCGGGCCGGAAGGAAGATGGCCCGAACGTCGGCCCAGGATACCCTTTCTCCCGAACAACGTTCACTCATGGCCAAGCACCGTCGCCGGTCTCAACGCCAGGTCGCCTTCGTGATTCTTCTCGCCTCCCTTGCCACCCTGGCTGCCGGCATCGCCTACATCGTCTACGTGGGCGACATGCTGATCGCCGCGCTGGGCGCGGTGGCCACTCTCGTCACCCTCGTGGTGATGTCTGCCCTCTCGCGTCCGGCCAAGGTTTCCGTTGCCCGTCCTGTCAGTCAATCCATCACCGTTTTCGATCAGGGAAGTCAGCCAAAGGTTGCCACTCGGGCATGGACCCCGCAGACACTTCCTCGCCCGCTGCAGCAGTCGCCCGGCTCTGCATCCGCGGCTGTCTTGGCGGCGCAACAGGCCTCGGACGCCCGTCGACGCGCAATCGCCGAGCAGGCGTACCTCTCTCGGGTTTCGACAAGCCGCCGTGCTGAGCTTGTCGAAGCATCAACCCGCGACACGCTTGCTGAGCCTGTCGAAGCAGCCTCTCAGCCAGCCAGCAGATTCGCGGGACTCGGCATTGTTGAGGATACGGATACTGGCACCTTTGATCTTGATTCGGCGCTCAAGCGCCGACGTGTGGGCTGATCACCCATCCTCGAATGCGTCAGTAGCCTGAGAGGGTGAAGACAAACTGGTTGACCGGCCTTGCGCTCGTGGGCGTGGCGTTCGTGTGGGGCGTGGCCTTCGTCGTCATGAAGCCCGCACTGGAGGTTGAGCCGCTCTGGGACTTCATCGCGACGCGGTTTAGCGTCGCCGTCATCATCATGCTTCTGTTTCGCCCCAAAGTTGTTCGAGAAATCACCGGCAAGGTTGCCACGCGCGGTAGCGTCTTGGGCGTCATTCTGATGGCGGGGTTCTTGACCCAGAGCATTGGCCTGAGTCTGAACACCGCAGCTACCACCGGATTCATCACCGGTCTCTACGTGGTCATCGTTCCGTTGCTGGCTTGGTTTTTCTACCGGGTGCCGATTCCGGGCCGGGTGTGGGCTGGCGTCATCCTCGCGTTCATCGGTCTGGGTCTCATTTCGTTCACCACGGTCGGTTTCAACCTCACGCAGTTGTGGGTTTTGGTCGGCGCGATCCTGTTTGCCCTGCACTATGTGGTGCTCGCCCGGTGGAGTCCCGGACTGTCCAGTTACGCGTTGACGATCGTGCAGTTGACGGTGGCCACGGCGGTGGCGTGGGTGGGTGCGCTAGTCGACGGTTATCAACCCCCACCATCCCTGTCGGTCTGGCTCACCGTGATTTACACGGGCATCTTTGCGACGGCCATCGCGTATTTCGTGCAGACCTGGGCTGAGGCCCGAATGGACGCCTCGCGCGTGGCCGTGATTCTGACGCTCGAGGTGGTCTTTGCGGCGATTGTCGCTGTGGCCGTTGGGCAGGAGGTGCTCGCTATCAAGACCGTCGTGGGCGGTGCGCTCATTGTGGTGGCGATGTTCGTGGTGGAGTGGCCCGCCCGGAAGCCCAAAGTACCGCCCGTCATATAATTGGCAGAGCACGGGCCTATGGCGCAGGTGGTAGCGCGTCTCGTTCGCAATGAGAAGGTCGGGAGTTCGAGTC
>CAIVOR010000032.1 GCA_903907615.1 uncultured Microbacteriaceae bacterium
ATAAGGACAGGGCTCTTGATGGCAAGGGCGTTAGACATGTCTCTCCTCAACGGTGGGCACCGAGGCGCCAGTTTTCTCTTATTCTAGCCACGCGAACGCCAGTCATCGACGAGCTGATCCTCGGTCGCGCTGTCGATATCCGAGTTTCTCCTCCGGCGGCGTTTCGTGATCTCTTCCTGCGCCGAAGACCCCTGTCGAATCTTTTGTTCTCGCCGAACTCCCCAAATCAGGGCAACGACACCAAGAATCGCGAATGCCATCCACTGAAAGGCATAGCTGAGGTGATTTCCCTCACTCATGCTGGGCTTTGCGGGAGGTGCCCCGACCTGACCGGGAGGAGTTTCGCTGACGAGCTCGCCGAACATCCCCGTGTACAAGGGGACGTCCCATCGTTCGGACAGGACCGCCAAGTCGATCGTCGGAACAAGATTCCCGGTGGCTGACTGTCCAGGGACACTGCCCTCCGAACCCCTGAGTCGGGCTGTCACCGTAACCTCGCCCTCGGGAGGCTCGGGTATGGCAGCTGGACCATCGCCCGTCTCGTTTTTGTCAATCCATCCGCGATCGACAACGAACACCGAGCCATCCGTCATCAGAAGCGGTGTCAAGATTTCAAAGCCAGGACCCTGCTCCGAACTGCGATTGCGAACGAGCACCTGATCTTCGACGAGGTAGGTGCCGGTGACGATCACGGGATGCCACGTGAGGTCTGGATCCTCCGAGTCGAGACGGGGAACAAGTTCACTCAGCGCAACGGGTGCCGCGCCGAAGTTGTTCTGAATCCGGGTGATTTCTGCGACGGCCTCGGCGCGCCGGTTCAGTTGCCACATGCCCAGCCCCACACAGGCAATTCCAAAAATCACCGTCAATATGACGTAACCCACCCACCGGCGCCAACCGGTGAATTCCGAAGACGGAGCGCGAACCGGAGATTCGGCTTTCGTCACCGAGGCTGCCTGGGAGAGTCGCCGGGAATTGTCGTGTAGAAATCACTGTCGGACTCATCCGTTGGCCGAAGGGGTGGCAGGGCGAGAGGACCGGGTCGTGCGACGTCATTGGCATCGCCGATGCGCACGGCGTTCGCAATGATGACAGCGAAGTACGGCAACAGAATGGCCCCGGCCGCACACAACAGCAGCCACCAGCCCTGAACAAAGAGCATGAGGACGATGCAGATGACGCGGATGACCATGGCCACCGTGTACTTGATGAAACGCGTACGGCGCTCCTCTTCGGGGGACTGCTGAAGAGTCGTGATGGACGGTAGTTTTTGACGCATCGGACATGCCTCGCTGACGATAAGTGGTCGCCACAAGCCTACGGCTATGCTGAGGGCGTCAACACACCGAAAGGCTCTTCATGACGGCTCGAACTGTCCTCATTACGGGTGGAAATCGTGGAATCGGATACAGCCTCGCCGAGGAATTTGTCGCTGCGGGCCATCGAGTTGCCGTCACAGCACGCTCAGGATCCGGTCCCGCGGGCTGCCTCACCGTCATCGCGGATGTGACCGATGGTGCCAGTCTGGACAGCGCTTTCGCCGAGATTGAAGAAAAGCTCGGGCCGGTTGAGGTCCTGGTCGCCAACGCAGGAATTACCCGAGACACACTCGTGATGCGTATGTCAGACGAAGATTTTGATGATGTGGTCAACACCAATCTCGGGGGATCATTTCGCGTCGTAAAGCGCGCCACGAAAGGCATGCTGAAGGCAAAGTTCGGTCGAATCATCCTCATCAGCAGCGTTGTGGGCCTCTACGGCTCCGCCGGCCAGGTGAACTATGCCTCGTCGAAGAGCGCTCTCGTGGGTATGGCACGCAGTCTCACACGTGAACTGGGATCCCGGGGAATCACGGCGAACGTCGTGGCACCCGGATTCATTGAGACGGACATGACGGCGGCTCTGCCCGAAGACCAGCAACTCGAGTACAAGCGCAACATTCCGGCCGGTCGCTTTGCCCAGCCCGCCGAGGTCGCCAAGGTCGTAGCGTGGCTCGCCGGCGACGATGCGGCCTACATTTCAGGCGCCGTTATTCCAGTAGACGGTGGTCTCGGAATGGGCCACTAGTCGGCTCGGGGGTCAGAGACCAATCAGATTGATGGCGAGACGCATGTCACGCGTGTCAATGGAGTGACTCGCACGTTCGCGAACAATCGGCTTGGCACAGAAGGCGATAGACATTCCGGCGACCGACATCATGTCGAGGTCGTTGGCGCCATCGCCAATCGCCACGGTGTCGGCAAGCGCAAAGTTTCCTGCACGAGCCCACTGTGCAAGGGCGACGGCTTTCGCGTGGGCATCCACGATGTCGCCGACAACGGCTCCCGTCAGCCTTGAATCTGCGCCACGTTCGAGGCGATTGGCCAACCAGAAGTCAACGCCCAATGACTCGGCAATGGGATCGAGCACATCGTGAAAACCGCCGGAGACCACGCCGACCTGGCCGCCTTCGCGATGGACGGCCTCAATGAGCTCGGGAACACCGTTTGTCACCGTAACGCGAGCCCGCACGCGTTCGATTGCGGCGGGTGCAAGGCCCGTGAGCGTGGCGACCCGATCGCGAAGGCTCTGCGCAAAAATCAATCTCGCCGCGCATCGCACGCTCGGTGACCTCGGCTACAGAGTCTCGCGTTCCGGCCTCAGCGGCCAAAAGCTCGATGACCTCGTCATTGATGAGCGTCGAGTCGGCGTCGAGAACAACCAGCCTTCGCACCGCTGTTTCGCCCATGTCCATAACCCTACGACAGTCCCCGGGAGCCGTTGGAGGCCGTGGGCTGATTACGATAGGGCTATGACACGCGTCCTTGAGTTTGATCACGTCTCGCTGCAGCGCGCCGGACGCCCCATTCTTCGCGACGTCTCCTGGCAGGTCGATTCTCGTGAGCGTTGGGTCGTGTTGGGGCCCAACGGCTCAGGCAAGACAAGCATTTTGGAGATTCTTGCCGGCTGGGACCTGCCGAGTTCGGGGAGAGCCATCGTCC
>CAIVOR010000033.1 GCA_903907615.1 uncultured Microbacteriaceae bacterium
ACAGTGCCGCGCCGTAGCCGCCGGGGCCGCCTCCCAGGATGACGACGCGTTGCTTCCGCTCAAAGTTAAAGACCATATTCCCATTCTGCCGGTCTCTCTCCTGCCGACTGTTCACGTGCCGAGGAACCGCGCATCCATGGTCAATCAGGCACTTACGCCCCTAAAGTTAAGCCATGAGTTCAGCAACGTTGCGAGAAGTTGCGCAACGGTCGGGCGCGCGGGAAAAAGATGGTTGATTACAAGACCAAGGACCTCGTGGCCCAGGCACGCGCGTGGGCCGAGATGGATCCCGACCCCAGCACTCGAGCCGAGGCGACCGTGCTCGCCACCCGCGCAGAAGCCGGCGATCGGCACGCTGTCGAAAAAATCACGGCCGCTTTCGGGAGCCGCGTTGCCTTTGGCACCTCTGGCCTTCGTGCGCGCTTAGGGGCTGGACCCGCACGCATGAATCGCGTCGTCGTGGCACAAACCTCTGCCGCCCTCGCCCACTACCTCCGTGAAGCCGGCGCCTCGATAAACGGTCCTTCGGCCATCCACCAGTCACGCCTGAGTGGTGACATGCCGGTGGTTGTCATTGGCTACGACGCCCGAGCAAACTCGGATACGTTTGCGCGCGATACGGCAGAAATCATGGCCGGTGCCAACGTTCGGGCGGTTCTCTTACCGGGACCGGTCCCGACGCCGGTACTCGCCTTTGCTGTTCGCGAACTCGACGCTGACGCAGGCGTCATGATTACGGCAAGTCACAATCCGGTGGGCGACAACGGGTACAAGGTTTATTTGGGTGGCATTCATCGCGGTGCCCAAATCGCCTCCCCGGTCGATGTCGAGATTGCCCGGCGCATCGACGCCCTCTCGGCGAAAACCCCTGTCACCGACCTGCCTCGAGGTACCGTGGAATTCGCGGCGACCGACATCCTCGATGCCTATGTGGCGCGGACCGCGGCGCTGGTTCCCGAACCGTTCTTCCGGCCTCGCGTCGCCTACACCGCGCTGCACGGCGTTGGCGGGGAGACGTTCCGACGCGTTTTGCGCCAAGCCGGATACGCAATTCCCATTCCCGTCGCCGAGCAGGACGATCCGGACGGCTCGTTTCCTACTGTGGCGATTCCCAACCCGGAAGAACCGGGAGCCATGGACCGTGCGTTCGCGCTGGCGCATCAAATCGGCGCGGAGCTCGTTCTCGCGCACGATCCTGACGCCGACCGGCTTGCCGTCGGCGTTCCGGTTCCGAACGCGTCGGGCGGTGCACCCACGTTCCGGCGTCTCACCGGCAACGAGGTCGGCCTCGCCCTCGCCTGGTGGGCGTGTGATCGCGCGACACGGGCGGGACGCACGGAGGGTGCTGTGGCGTGCAGCGTGGTCTCGACTCCCGCGCTTGACACGCTGGGCCGCGCCTTCGGTTACTCGGTTGTCCGCACGCTCCCCGGATTCAAGTGGATCGCACGCGTGCCCCAGTTGATCTTTGGCTTCGAGGAGGCTTTGGGCTACCTCGTGAACCCCGAGACACTTCACGACAAAGACGGTATTTCAGCCGGGCTCGCCATTCTGGCGCTCGTCAGCGACCTCCACGCCTCCGGGCTCACCTTGCTCGACAAGGTCACCGAGCTGACGGCAACGCACGGAAACTACGTGAGCACCCAGCTCTCGATGCGCACGGATGCTCAGCGCATCACCGAGACCATGGCCACTTTGCGTCGGTCGGCTCCGCCCGCCATCGGCGGAGTGTCGGTTCTGCGGGTTGATGACTATGCGCGCAGCGTCAACCGCCTCCCCGCCGCCAATCTCCTCGCCTGGCACCTGGCCGACGGCTCCCGCGTCATGCTGCGCCCGAGTGGTACGGAGGCCAAGCTCAAGGTTTACGTCGACTGTGTTTCGCCCGACGCGCTGGATCGGATCGATGCCGAAATCCGCGCGCTGTTCTCGGCGAGTTAGGTCCGCTTCGCGCGCGCGGCTCGCGCCATGACCTGGGCACCACTAGTGACCAGTGCCCGACGCCACGGCAGCACACCCTCGATTTCGATCTGAATCGTGAAGCTGAGCACAGTCCGGATCAGCACGATTATCCCCAAGACCGCGACGCTTTCGAGCGTGGGCGTTTGCGTGATGGTCTTGATGAGATCACCGGCAACGAATATTTCCAGGCCGAGCAGGATAGCTCCGCCCATCATGTCGCGAAAGGTCTGCAGGGCAACCCGGGGCCGGCGCTGAACCAGCCGCACCGCGGCGAGAAGCGCCGCGGCGGCAGCGCCCAGCACGATGGCCACCACTCCCGCGACGTCGAAGACGGCAACGGAGGCGGAGAAAAATCCAGCGGGGTCCATAGTGGCGATTCTATGCACGGGGCGTCGCTCACGCACGGTTGGCAACGGCAGCAACACCATCTCCCCGCCGTCGCCTCGACAGACACTCGAGACTACGAGTAGAGTGTTCGTAAATCGAACGTATGTTCGCTATACGAACAATTCGCACGGGAGACACATGATCAACAAATTTCGCGATTCCGTCGACGAGGTACTCGCCGACATTCCCGATGGAGCGACCATCATGATCGGTGGCTTCGGTTTGGCCGGTCAGCCCATCGACCTGATCAACGGACTCCTGCGCCGAAACCTCACCGGCCTCACGATTGTGAACAACAACGCGGGCAACACCGACGAAGGCCTTGCACTGCTCGTCAAGAGTGGGGCCGTGCGCAAAGTGATTTGCTCATTCCCCCGCCAGGTCGACTCGTGGCACTTCGACAAGAAGTATCACGCGGGAGAAATCGAGCTCGAACTTGTGCCCCAGGGAAACCTCGCCGAGCGCATCCGCGCGGCCGGCGCCGGAATCGGGGCGTTTTATACGCCCTCGGGCTACGGCACGACCCTTGCCGACGGAAAAGAAACGCGCACCATCGAGGGGCGTGACTACGTGCTCGAGTACCCGATTCGAGCCGACTTCGCTCTGATCAAAGCGCACAAGGCCGACCGCTGGGGCAACCTGCTCTATCGCAAGACCTCGCGCAACTTCGGGCCCATCATGGCCATGGCGGCTACGACGACCATCGTGCAGGTTCCCTTCCTTGCCGAACTCGGCGACCTCGACCCCGAAAATATTGTGACGCCCGGCATCTTCGTCGACCGCGTTGTACAAGTGGACAGCACCAACCCCAAGGAGCACTCGTGAGCATCGGACACCGCCACCCCGAAAAACTGACGCGCGCGCAAATGGCGGAGCGGGTAGCCAGTGATGTGCCCGCGGGCGCGGTCGTCAACCTCGGCATTGGCATCCCCACCCAGGTGTCGAACTATCTCAACCCCGAGCACGAGATCATCCTGCACACCGAAAACGGCATGCTCGGCATGGGACCGGAAGCACACGGCGACGACGTCGATGTCGATTTGCTGAACGCAGGAAAACTCCCCGTAACCGAGGCGCCCGGCTGCTCATATTTTCACCACGCCGACTCCTTCGCCATCATGCGCGGCGGACACCTCGACATTGCCGTGCTCGGGGCGTTCCAGGTCTCACAGAAGGGCGACCTCGCCAACTGGCACACGGGTGAGCCCGATGCCATTCCGGCCGTTGGCGGCGCCATGGACCTTGCGGTCGGCGCGAAGGACGTGTTTGTCATCATGGAACTGATGACCAAGGCGGGCGCCTCAAAGCTGGTTCCCGAGCTCACCTACCCGGTTACCGGCTTGGGCTGCGTGACCCGCGTGTATACCGAGCTCGCCATTTTTGATCTCGACCGCAGCGGCAACGTGCGTGTGACCGAAACCTACGGCGGCGTTTCCGTGGCCGACCTGTGCGACATGACCCACCTCGACCTGATTGATGCAACGGAGTAAGAAATGACCGACACCTACATTTACGACTACGTCCGCACCCCCTTCGGTCGGTTCGGTAAGGGGCTTGCGGGCCAGCGACCCGACGATCTGGGCGCGCTCGTGCTCGGAGAAATCGCTCGACGCAACCCCTCACTCGACGTGTCCGCGATCGACGACGTGTTTTTCGGTGCGGCCAACCAGTCGGGTGAAGACAACCGCAACGTCGCGCGCATGGCATCCCTGCTCGCCGGCTTCCCCACCTCCATTCCCGGCGTCACGGTGAACCGCCTGTGCGGCTCGAGCATGGAGGCCACCATTCAGGCCAGTCGCGCCATCGTCGCCGGAGACGTCCAGGTAGCGATTGCCGGCGGGGCGGAATCCATGAGTCGCGCACCGTGGATTCTTCTCAAGCCGCAGACTCCCTACCCCGCGGGAAACGAGACACTTCACTCATCCACGCTCGGATGGCGCATGGTCAACAAGAAGATGGATGAGCGCTGGACCATCAACAACGGCCAGTCGGCCGAAATCCTGGCCGAACGGTACGAGATCTCTCGCGAGGCTCAGGACGCCTTCGCAGCGCGGTCACACGCCCGGGCCGCGCAGTCATGGGACAGCGGATTCTTCGCCAACCAGATTGTGCAGGTTCCCGGAGCCGAAGTCGCCATGGATGAGAGCATCCGCGCTGATACGAGCACGGCATCACTGGCCGAACTCAGCCCCGCTTTCCAGCGCGAGGGTGGCACGGTGACGGCAGGCAACTCGAGCCCGCTCAACGATGGAGCGTCGGCACTGCTCATCGGTAACGAGAAGGCCAACCTCGGCGACCCCCTGGCGCGAATCATCGGCCGTGGCGTGACGGCCAACGACCCCAACATCTTTGGCGTTGCACCCGTCGACGCGGCCAACCAAGCGCTGGCGCGCGCAGGCAAGTCGTGGGCAGACGTGGACTTCGTCGAAATCAACGAAGCCTTCGCCGCACAGGCCCTCTCGTGCGTCAAACTGTGGACCGAGCTCGACCCCGAGAAGGTCAATGTTAACGGAGGCGCTCTCGCCATCGGTCACCCCCTGGGAGCCTCCGGGGCGCGAATCATTGGTCAACTCGCCCGTCGACTCGAGGCCAACGGCGGAGGCATCGGCGTCGCCGCTATTTGTATCGGCGTGGGACAGGGACTGGCAGTCGTCCTTGAGCGATAGCGGCGAATTCGTTCAGTCCCTCGAACGCGGACTGTCGATCATTCGTGCGTTTACGCGGGACCGACCGCAACTCACCCTGAGCGATGCGGCCGCGGTGACCGGGCTCACTCGCGCCACCGCACGACGATTCCTCATGACGCTCGAAACGCTGGGGTATGCCACCACGGATGGCAAGAACTGGCGACTCACCGCACGCGTGCTCGACCTCGGACACAGTTACCTCGCGAGCCTCGGACTCCCGGAGATAGTGGCCGCTCACCTCGAGGGAATTGCGGCCGCCGTGCACGAGTCCGCGAGCGCGGCCGTGCTGGACGGCGGCGACATTGTCTATGTGGCGCGCGTCGAAAGTCGAAAGATCATGCGCGTTCAGATCACGGTCGGTACGCGGTTCCCCGCCTCTGTCACATCGATGGGGCGCGTGCTCCTGGCCGACCTCGACCCCGCCGAAGCCGAACGGATCCTGAGCTCTAGTCAACGCAACGTTTTCACGCCACACACGAAGACATCGGTTTCCGACCTGATGGCAGAGGTGTCTCGAGTTCGCGAATCCGGCTACAGCTTGGTGGATCAAGAACTTGAGATGGGGCTTCGATCCGTGGCCGTCCCTGTTAGAGACAGTTCAGGCAGGGTCGTCGCTGCGATAAACGTGTCGACGTCCGCCGCGGGCAGTCCCCGCGAAACGCTCGAGAACGTTCTTCCGGCCCTGCGTGTGGCACAGACGGCCATCGACGAGGAACTCCGTTCGCTCGTGAGGTAACTGAGGGGAAGTTAGGCGCCCGCGCGGGCGTCCGCGACGGCATCCACAAAGCCCTCGTGAACAATCTCGGCGAGCTCTTCGCGGTCTTCCAGTGGCAGGAACGCCGCCACAGCGGCATTGAGCTGAAAGGCCTCGAGGTCGGCCAGCCCGTAGCCGAACGCTTCGGTGAGCAGCCCGAGCTCGCGCGTGAGCGTGGTTCCGCTCACCGTGCGGTTGTCGCAACTCACGGTGACGGAGAATCCCAGTTGGTAGAACAGGTCGAAGGGGTGATCTTCGAGGCGCGAACCCCGCGCGGCGATTGCGCCCGTCTGCAGGTTTGACGTGGGGCACATTTCGAGCGTGATCCCGCGATCGCGCACCCACCGGGCCACCTCGCCCAGGCTCACCGTGGTCGAGTCGCCGTCAACTTCTTCAACCGTGATGTCTTCGGCCAGACGCACGCCGTGGCCCAATCGCAGGGCGTAGCCGTCCACAAGGGCGCTCTCGATGCTCGGCAGGCCGTCGGCCTCACCGGCGTGGATCGTGGCGGGAAACATGTTCTCCGCGAGGAGTCGAAATGCCGGAGCGTGTCGCGACGGGAGAAAGCCCAGTTCGGCCCCGGCAATGTCGAAGCCCACGGCGCCACCCTCGCGATGACGCAGCGCCAACTCCGCAATCTCGAGCGAACGATCGGCATGGCGCATGGCCGTGATGAGCTGGCCCACACGAATGTCGTGACCCACTGCTGCAGCATCTTGGATGCCCTGCTCAATGCCGCGCTGCACACAGGCCACGGTTTCATCAAGCGTCAGCCCGCCCTGCAGGTGCTGCTCGGGAGCCCACCGAAGCTCGGTGTACACAACGCCGTCGGCGGCCAAATCGATCACGGCCTCACGAGCGACCCGCGCCAGGCCCTCTTCGGTCTGCATGAGGGCGCACGTCAGGTCAAAAATCTTGAGGTAGTCCACGAGCGAACCGGACTCAGACTGCGTCACAATCCAGGTGGCCAACTCATCCGACGTCATGGCGCGCACATCACCCGACACGGAAACCGACTCGGGCACGGCGATGTTGCCGGTCTCCAAAAGTTCGAGGATCGTGCCCGGACGGAGTCCCCCGTCCAAGTGGTCGTGCAACGACACCTTGGGCAGTGAGCGCAGGTTCACACCGTCGATGGTCCAGTCCATATCGGTTACTCCGGTCATTAGAGCACGTCGTCTCGGCCGGCGAGGCGCAGGGCATCTACGACGTTCTTAACGCGCTGGGCGTGTGCCGTGGTGGTGACGAGGAGGGCATCCGGCGTATCGACAACCACGATGTCGGTGACGCCCACGAGCGCAATGGTGCGCCCGGAGTCGGCAAAGACAATGCCGTTTGCGGAGTCGGAGAGCACTCGCGCGCCCTCGCCCAGAATGGCGAGGTCGGTCTTGTGGCCACTGGAGTGCAGCTTGGCAATCGAGGCGAAGTCGCCCACGTCGTCCCAATCAAATTCTCCGGGAACCACCACCATGCGGCCCTGTGCAGCTGCCGGTTCGGCAACGCTGTAGTCCAGGGCAATCTTCGTGAGGCGCGGCCAGACCCGGTCAACGACATGTCCGCGGTCGGGCGTGTCCCAGGCTTCCGCCAGTTCCTGGAGCCCCGCGTGCATCTCGGGCTGCGTCTCGGCCAGCGCGTCGAGCAGAACGCTGGCCTTGGCAATGAACATGCCGGCGTTCCAGAAGTACTCGCCGCTCGCGAGGTATTTCTCAGCCGTTGCTTGGGTGGGCTTCTCGACGAATTCGTCGACCGTGAGCGTACTGGCAGCCCCGTCGATGTTGGCAGATGCCGTCGCGCGGATGTACCCGAATCCGATTGCGGGTTCGGTGGGCCGAATGCCAATTGTGGCAATCACCCCCGTCTGCGCCGCGACGACAGCCTCGCGAACCGCCATGTCAAAGAACCGTGCGCCACGAATCACGTGGTCGGCGGCAAACGATCCGATGACCACGCCCGGTTCGCGTCGCTCAAGGATCGCTGCGGCCAAACCGATGGCGGCAGAGGAGTCGCGCGGCTCGGTTTCGAGGACCACGTTGGCGTCGGAGAGTTCGGGAATCTGCCGTTCGACGGCGGCGCGGTGGGCGCGTCCGGTGACCACCATGATGCGGTCCGCACCCGCGAGGGGTGTGAGGCGCTCCCACGTGGTGCGCAAGAGAGAGCTCCCCGTACCGGCAAGGTCGTGGAGAAACTTTGGGGCTTCCGCGCGCGACAGAGGCCAGAGGCGCGAGCCTATTCCGCCGGCCGGAATTACAGCGTAAAAGTGGGAGAGGGGAGCGACTGTGGGTGACACACGGCAAGCCTACCGGCGTAGTCTTAGCGCAGGATTTTATTGCTCAACCTTAGGAAGGCTTCTCGTGTCTGTAGCGTCCGCAACGCGCGCCGCAAAGAGCACGACTCGTCCGGGTGGCACGCTTTATCGCGGGCACGAAGGCATGTGGTCGTGGGTCTTGCACCGAATCACCGGCGTGGCCATTTTCTTCTTCTTGCTTGTCCACATCCTCGACACGGCTGTGGTTCGCATCAGCCCCGAGGCCTACAACGCTGTCATCAGCTCGTACCAGAACCCCCTCATGGGAGTCGGCGAGATCGGGCTCGTGGGAGCAATTGTCTTCCACGCCCTCAACGGCTTGCGCATCATCGCGATTGACTACTGGCGTAAGGGCGTGAAGTACCAGCGAGCAATGTTCTGGACCGTCATCGCGGTGTGGGTCGTTCTCATGGCTGCCTTCATCCCCCGTCAGATCATCGTCATCATTTCGGAGGTGCAGGGCTAATGACCACCATCGCAACTCCACGTTCGCCCTACACCCGCAGCCCGCGCCGCGGCCTCAATTGGGAAAAAGCCGGTTGGCTCTACATGCGCATCTCGGGAGTCATCCTGGTTGTGCTCATCCTTGGCCACCTCTTCGTCAACCTCATGTTGGGCGAAGGCGTCAAGGGCATTGACTTCGCGTTCGTTGCCGGCAAGTGGGCCAGCCCCTTCTGGCAGGTCTGGGACGTCCTGATGCTGTGGTTGGCCCTCATCCACGGCGCTAACGGAATGCGCACCATCGTGAACGACTACGCCACAACGCGAGGCATGCGCGTCACGCTCAAGACCTTCATCGGCATCTCGGCTGTCGGCCTCATCCTGCTCGGAACGCTCGTCGCCACCACGTTCGACCCGTGCCCCCAGGTAAGCGTCGACCAGCTCGACCTGTTGCCCTCCTTCTGCCCTCCGCAGTAATCACCAAACCCTCGCCTCAACCGGAAGAATCATCGTGAGCACAGCTAATTCAACGCCCAAGCTCGTGGATGGCGTTTACTACCACGTCTACGACATCGTGATCGTGGGAGCCGGTGGTGCCGGCATGCGCGCCGCCATCGAGGCCGGTCCCAACGCCAAGACCGCCGTGATCTCGAAGCTGTACCCCACGCGCTCGCACACGGGTGCCGCGCAGGGAGGCATGGCTGCGGCCCTGGCCAACGTCGAAGAAGACAGCTGGGAATGGCACACGTTCGACACCGTCAAGGGTGGCGACTACCTGGTGGACCAGGACGCGGCCGAAATCCTCGCCAAAGAAGCGATCGATGCGGTCATCGACCTCGAAAACATGGGCCTGCCCTTCAACCGCACGCCCGAAGGAAAGATTGACCAGCGTCGATTCGGCGGCCACACCCGCGACCACGGCAAGGCGCCCGTTCGTCGCGCCTGCTACGCGGCCGACCGCACCGGTCACATGATTCTGCAAACCCTCTTCCAGAACTGCGTCAAGCACGGCATCGAGTTCTACAACGAGTTCTATGTCCTCGACGTGGTCATGACCAACGAGAAGGGCAAGAAGGTTCCCTCGGGAGTCGTGGCTTACGAGCTCGCGACCGGAGCCATCCACGTCTTCCAAGCCAAGGCGATCATCTTCGCTACGGGCGGTTTCGGCAAGATCTACAAGACCACGTCCAACGCACACACCCTCACGGGCGACGGCGTGGGCATCATGTGGCGCAAGGGCATCCCGCTCGAAGACATGGAGTTCTACCAGTTCCACCCCACCGGCCTGGCCGGCCTCGGCATCCTCCTCACCGAGGGCGCGCGTGGTGAGGGAGCCATCCTGCGTAACGCCAGCGGCGAGCGCTTTATGGAGCGCTACGCCCCCACGATCAAGGACCTCGCGCCGCGCGACATCATTTCGCGCTGCATGGTGCAGGAGGTTGTCGAGGGTCGCGGTGCCGGACCAAACAAGGACTACGTTCTTCTCGACTGCACGCACCTCGGTGCTGAGGTGCTCGAGACCAAGCTCCCCGACATCACCGAGTTCGCCCGCACCTACCTGGGCATCGACCCGGTTACCGAGCCGGTGCCGGTCATGCCTACGGCTCACTACGCCATGGGTGGCATCCCCACCAACATCCAGGCCGAGGTGCTTGCCGACAACGACACCGTCATCCCCGGGCTCTACGCCGCCGGCGAGTGCGCGTGTGTATCGGTGCACGGCTCCAACCGTCTCGGCACCAACTCGCTGCTCGACATCAACGTGTTCGGTAAGCGCGCTGGCCGCTACGCGGTGGAATACGCCAAGAAAGCAAAGCTGCCCGAACTGCCCAAGAACCCGGCCGACGGCGTCATCACGCTCATCGAGCAGATTCGCAGCGGCAGCGGCACCGAGCGGGTGTCAGCCATCCGCAAGGAGCTCCAGGAGAGCATGGACCGCAACGCCCAGGTGTTCCGCACCGAAGACTCGCTCAAAGAGCAGACGGACATCATCCAGGATCTGCGCGAGCGCTACAAGAACATCTCGATTCACGACAAGGGTGAGCGCTACAACACCGACCTGCTCGAGGCCATCGAGCTGGGCTTCCTGCTCGACCTCGCCGAGGTAACGGTGTACTCCGCGCGCAACCGCAAGGAAAGCCGTGGCGGCCACATGCGCGACGACTTCCCCGACCGCAACGACAAGAAGTACATGGTGCACACCATGGCCTACCTCACCGGTGATGCCGAATCGGCTCACGCAGGTGACCACATCAAGCTCGACTGGAAGCCGGTCGTTATCACGAACTACCAGCCCATGGAGAGGAAGTACTAGATCATGGCTGCAGCCACCCCCACGATGCCGGCCGTTCAGGCCTTCACCATCACACTCAACATCCGACGTTTTCAGCCCGAGGTTGATCAAGAGGCCCGCTGGCAGTCCTTCGACGTCGAGGTGTACTCCACCGACCGCGTCCTCGATGCCCTGCACAAGATCAAGTGGGAACAAGACGGCACCCTGTCGTTCCGCCGCTCGTGTGCTCACGGCATTTGCGGATCCGACGCCATGCGCATCAACGGTCGTAACCGACTCGCCTGCAAGACGCTCATCAAAGACCTCGACATCACGCAGCCCATCTACGTGGAAGCCATCAAGGGCCTTCCGCTCGAGAAGGACCTGATTGTCGACATGGAGCCCTTTTTCGCCGCGTTCCGCGAGGTCAAGCCGTTCCTCATCGCCAACTCCAAGCCAGAAAAGGGCAAAGAGCGCATTCAGTCGATCGCCAACCGCGAAATCTTCGACGACACCACCAAGTGCATCCTGTGCGCTGCGTGCACCACGTCGTGCCCTGTGTTCTGGACCGACGGCCAGTACTTTGGTCCGGCCGCCATCGTGGCCGCACACCGCTTCATCTTCGACTCGCGCGACGATGCCGCGAAGGTGCGACTGGACATCCTCAACGACAAAGAGGGCGTGTGGCGCTGCCGTACCACCTTCAACTGCACGGATGCGTGTCCGCGTGGCATTCAGGTGACGCAGGCGATTGCCGACGTCAAGCAGGCGATTCTGCGCGGTCGTCGCTAAGAGTTACTTGGAACGGATGCTTGTTACCC